>CAJQNM010000051.1 GCA_905479665.1 uncultured Saprospiraceae bacterium | reverse complement strand
CGCTCTTCCGATCTAACAGAGTGAATATAATTGCATTCTGCCTGTGAAATTTGAGAGTGGAAGGCATATATTATTGATCTAATTGGAATGGGTAAATCACCTTCCAGTCTTTCTTCATATCTACTACGGTCCATCCTTTTTTCCTTGCCTGATCAAGGCCTATGTCCAATTTTCCAATATGAGATTCTCTGTCATAGGCCCATTCTCTAATGGAATCAGTATGGTGCAGGTATAGCATAAAACTCTTTAATGTATTAGAGGCTGTCCACTGCATCATTTGCAGGTCGCCATCGGAGTTTCCTGAAGCAAAAACCGGTTTGCGGCCGATGAACTTCTGTATCCCCACTGGCTTTCCAGCCTTGTCGTCGATGAAATCAATTTGAGGCAACCGTTCGATAAAGGGACTTCCGTTGTAGTCATTAAATCTCGTTTTGATGCTGCTGCCGATCACCTGGTCTTTTGGTATTCCATAGGCGTTTTCTGCCCAAGGACGGATAAACTCAATGCCACCACCTGAAACAATGAAGGTTTTAAAGTCTTTGGATTGCAAGTAGTCCAGTAGTTCTAGCATTGGTTGATAAATCAATTGCTTGTAGGGTTGGTTGAAACGTGGATGCGTCGCCGTATCAATCCACTCCTCGACCACCGTTTCAAAATTATCTGTAGTGATGCCTGTGTGTGAACGCATGACTATTTCCATAAGCCCCTTTTGCCCGGCTGCCAATATTTTTTCAATATCCCCTGCCATGACGGCTACCATCAAAGAGTCCTCTTGCCAGTCAGGGTGAGCAGTTGATAAGGTTTTGATACGATCCATGGCGAATTGCAACTGAAAATAATGGGGTTGTTCTGACCATAGATTCCCATCATTGTCAAAGGTTGCGATACGGTCTGGTACGGCAATGAAATTTTTGCTTTCCTCATTCGTTACTTCATTTACAAAATCAACTATGGATGTCTTGGTCTTTCCATCATTCCAAGAGGGAAGGGGATCTTCGGCTTGATCTATTTGTTCCGCGCAGGAGAAGATAATTAGCATTGAAAACAACCAGGAAACTAGTAGTATATACTTCATGTTCCGAACGTATTTCTAGAAAAGTACTATCCTGAGAAATATCTAGTGATGCACATTTGAGCGCAGTCGAAATTGCAATGTTTTGAAAATCAAGGCATTTCAACTGCGCAATGTGACAAGGAGGGGTAAGCTTACTTCTTGGGACAGTCTTTTTGGTTTAACTATTGTGCCTGGATCAGTTGGGGTTTTGCTGTAACTTTAGAAGTACCTGTTCAAGATTGAAACTACCGGGTTTCTGACGCGGTGGAAAGTCTTTATAGGTCTGGAGATGTTGAGACACATACGACACGGCGGGCAATATCAAATAGGCTCGATCAAATCTCCACATGTTGTACTTCTCAGCTTCATGGTCTGCACGCTCAAAGGGATCGCCGCGCATATCCATTAGTTTGGGAACACGAAGGGTGACCATAGGCTCTTGCCATACGGCAAATCCATGTTCTCGCTGTTCCATAAAGACCATTTTCCAGCGCTCATAGCGTAGGTCTGCCAAATTACCGTCATCGGTCCAATAAAAGAATTCTTTACGCGGACCTTCCTGAACTTCACCTTTAAAATAGGGCATCAAATTGTAGCCGTCGAGGTGAACCTTGAAATTGCGGCCATTTGCTTCGTGCCCGGTCAGTAATTTTTCCTTAATGTCCGGTTCGCCTGCTGCGGCCAAGAGGGTAGGAAGCATGTCTTCATGAGAGAAGATATCATTATATACGATATCTGGGTCAATAACACCAGGCCATTTAATGAGGGTAGGAACGCGGTAACCGCCTTCCCAGTTCGAGTTTTTTTCATTGCGAAAAGGGGTCATACCTCCGTCAGGCCACGAAAATATTTCCGCTCCATTGTCACTTGAGTACATAATTATTGTATTCTCGTCTAGGCCGAGTTCCTTTAATTTGTCAAGCAATTGGCCAACATGTTTATCATGTTCAACCATGCCGTCGGCATAAATTCCCAAACCGGTTACGCCATCCGATTCTTCTTTCAAATGTGTATTTACGTGCATGCGGGTCGAGTTCCACCATAAGAAGAACGGCTTATCGGAATTTTTGGAGCGTTCCATGAAATCCAATGCCCCAGCTGTTGTTTCGTCGTCTATAGTCTCCATACGTTTTTTGGTAAGGGGGCCGGTATCCTCAATTGTACCGTCAGCAGTTGATTTGATAACACCACGCGGGCCAAAATTCTTTTTGAACTCAGCAGATTTAGGATAGTCCTCGCTTTCAGGTTCTTCCTCCGCATTAAGATGGTATAGATTTCCCATAAACTCGTCAAAACCGTGATTTGAAGGAAGCATTTCATCCAAATCGCCCAGGTGATTTTTGCCATATTGCGCCGTAGCGTACCCATGGTTTTTTAAAAGGTCAGCTATTGTTGGATCTTTTATCGTCAGTCCTTCCTTTGCTCCCGGCAGACCAACTTTAAGTAAACCAGTACGAAAAGGACTTTGTCCTGTAATAAAGGCAGCCCTTCCGGCCGTGCAGCTTTGTTGTCCATACCAATCGGTGAATAGTGCTCCTTCATTGGCAATTCGGTCAATGTTAGGGGTCTTGTAGCCCATCATTCCCCGGTTATAGCAACTGGCATTGAACCAGCCGATATCATCACCCCATATCACCAGAATATTGGGTTTCTCTGTTTGAGCAAAGGAGCTCGTCCAGGGCATTGCGAATACCACCGACATCAGTGCTAGAGCAAATAGGTTTCTTGAGATAAGGTTGATTTTCATAATATGTATATTTAGTTATTGTAAGTTTCAGGCTGCTACCTCCTTAAAGCTAGTAAGGAAACCACCGGCATAAGCACGAATTAGATCTGCTTCAGATCACAAACTTCACACTGAACCCAGCTAAAACCTTCATTAGTGACCCGTCCACGCTGCCGATGCAGAAACTCCTCTTTCGTAATCAGTTTTTTTAAGGAAGGTGAATATCAAATTACATAAATTATTTGTTATATTCTATCCGATTTGCGACATCCTTGATTTTTAG
>CAJQNM010000050.1 GCA_905479665.1 uncultured Saprospiraceae bacterium | reverse complement strand
ATGGCAAAGGGACCGATGGCAACGGCGAATCCCTGATCGGGACTACGGTTGTCGAGCTAGGCGGATCTCATCGTACACATGCTCATCCAGCGGAGGTTTTATTGACCTATTGCCACTAAAGTTGAGAACCACTGGCGAATGGTTGGTAGAACGACGCTACTGTAGATTGCCATCGAAAAGTATACCACTCTTGCCGCTGAAAAAGGGGCCAGTTATCATGGGTTCATACATGGTTGAAAATCGCTATACGATTGAGACCTTTAAACATGATAACAATGATAGAAAAACAACAAATCATCATTAGCTACTATCGACAGGGCATGTCTCAGCGAGAGATATCCCAGTCAATGAAACTGAACCGTAAGACGGTAAAACGCTACGTTGATCAGTATCTGGAAGAGCGAGGCAGCCAGTCAGGAGAACATGGGGTCGTGGAGGAGCCCAAATACGATAGTTCAAGCCGTAAGAAGGTAAGGTTATCAAAATCTGTAGTCGCCTACATAGATAATTGTCTGGCTCAAAATCTCGTGAAACGCCAAAAGGGTCTATCCAAGCAATGTATGGCTGGCACTGATATACACGAAGGTTTACTGAGCGCCGGCTACCAAGTGAGCTATCGGACGGTGAGTCGATATATTAAAGCGCAAAAGCTAAAGGGCCAAGAGATTTTCATCAAACAAAAGCATGCTCCAGGAAGAGCAGTCGAGTTTGATTGGGGAAGAGTCGTACTTAAGATCGGCAATAAGCAAAAGAATTTAATGCTTGCTGTATTCACCTTGTGCTACAGCAATCATCGATGGGCAAGATTGTTTTATCGGGAAGACATGCCAAGCTTTTTGGATGCGCATGTAAAATATCTGGCCCATATTGGCGGAGTTCCAATGTTGGTGGTGTACGACAATATGAAGGTTGCAGTGGCTCAATATTCGATAAGACAAGCGGATAAGAAACCAACGCAGGACTTACTGAAAATAAGCAGCTACTACCAATTTGACTTTCGCTTCTGCAATGCTTTCAGGGGCAACGAAAAAGGGCATGTTGAGAAAAGCGTAGGATATGTACGTCGAAAATCATTTTCACAAAATGACGAATTTGAGACGCTGCAGCAAGCAAACGAACATCTTGAGAAAATACTGACTCAATTAAATGATAAGCCCATCAAGGGAAGCGATATCACAATTGCAGAAAATTTCCAAGAAGAAGCTCAATGTTTTGCATCCTTGCCACCCGCAGAATATGAGGTTGGCACCATAGCACGGTGTAAAATTGACAAATATCACACCATCCAAATTGATACCAATCACTATTCTGTTCCCGAGACAATTCGAACATCAGTTGCCTGTGTCAAAATTTATCCAACAGCTATTCAGATCTTGGATGAGCAGGGCAAGTTGCAAGCAGTGCACGAACGAAAACAGGCTAAGGGTCAATGGGTTATCGACATCAACCACTATTGGAAGAGCCTGAGATGCAAGCCTGGCGCCCTACCGAGCAGTGTTGCATTGTACCAGGCCGATGACTTGATAAAGCAATTATCCGCCAAATATTTCCTGGCTTGTCCCCGAGATTTCATTGAGGTGATGGGATATTGTCAGTCAAACCAAATACCCTTGACCCAGCTGGAAAATATATTGATCAAACATCAACACCTTTGCTTGAATAGTGAGCCCTCCAGTGAGAAAATAATATTTCTACTTCAAGAATCAATGCGTCAAGAGAAGCCTCTGCTTGACCAGATTGACGAACAAGAATTGATGTCAGCGATGATTGCTGAGCAATGCACGCAGCAACTTCAGCAAATCCAAAACCTAATCCATTAACATTCTAAATTCATTTAGTCATGACCAACCTAAGCATGCATGATCAAATTCAGTACTATTCCAAACAATTACGCCTGCCCGCATTTAGAAACGAATATGAACAAGTAGCTGCATTGGCAGCACAGAATAATCAACCTTTCGAAAAGTATCTGCTCAATCTAATGATTGCAGAATTTGACCAAAGAGTTATTAGGAGGAAGAAGCAACGTATCCGCAGAGCGAAATTTCCTTACATAAAAAATTTGTCAGATCTCATCAATGACGAACTGCCAGATGATGCGCAGCAGAAAATTCAATCGCTGGCCAGACTCGATTTTATCAAACAGGGGCGGAATCTCATACTTGCCGGAAATCCAGGTACTGGAAAAACGCACATCGCCATCGGCTTGGCAATTCTTGCTTGTGATGCTGACTATTCGGTCTACTTTACCACAATTCCCAGATTGATTACTCAAATCAATGAGGCACGCTCACTTAAATCACTTCGCACTCTTGAATCGAGATTTGAAAAATACGACTTAGTAATTTGCGATGAGTTTGGCTATGTCTCCTACGACAAAACTGCAGCAGAGCTGCTATTCACGCATCTCAGCTTAAGGACAGGAGTCAAATCAACAATCATCACAACCAATCTCGGATTCGATCGATGGTCAGAAATCTTCTCTGACCAAGTTCTTACCGCTGCAATGGTGGATCGGCTCACTCACAAGGCCATCTTAGTGAATATGAACGGCAAATCATTCAGAGTCAAAGAATCGGAGCAACTAAACTCTCAATAATTGCAATAAACATGTTCCTTAACTTATTTTCGCTCGTGACGACTGGTATACTTTTCGATGACAGAGTGGTATACTTTTCGGTGGCAATCTACACCTATATCCTTTTCTTAAAATTGACCGAACTGAAAGGATTGGATCAAGACATACCGGAAGACTATCGCTGGTCGGCCTTAAAGGGGATGAAGGACAACAAGGCCCTTTTCGACACCTATCGGGATCTGTTGGCGAATATCAGTACTCGTAGCAAAAACGACAGCATCCAGCAGATCTATACGAATGCATCGACTACCCTGCGCAAACCAGTCAATCGCACTTTGATCACGAGCATTGACCTTCTCGATTGGTACGACGAGGATGATCGAGATACCATGGGGGATATCTATGAAGATCTTCTCGAGCGCAATGCCGGTGAAAAGAAAAGTGGTGCCGGACAGTATTTTACACCAAGACCCTTGATCAATGTCATGGTCGATTTACTGGCTCCAAAGTTGGGAGAGCGCTGGAATGATCCTGCTTGCGGCACATTTGGCTTTATGATTTCGGTGAATGAATATTTGCTCAACAAGCATGACTATATCTACTCCCTTGGCGGCAAGAAGCGGAAATTTCAGCAATACGAGGCGTTGAGTGGTGTCGAACTCGTGCAAGATGCCCACCGACTGGCTTTGATGAATGCAAAGTTGCATGGCCTGGAGAGCACCATCCACATGGCTGACACCCTTACTGAATTTGGCAAAAACCTGAAAGGGTATGATGGCGTTCTGGCCAATCCACCTTTTGGCACCAAGAAGGGTGGTGAGCGACCCAGCCGAGATGACTTGACTTTTCTGAGTAGCAACAAACAACTCAATTTCCTACAGCACATCTATCG
>CAJQNM010000049.1 GCA_905479665.1 uncultured Saprospiraceae bacterium | reverse complement strand
ACACCCATGCATGTTGCAGTTAGGTTTGGCAATCAAAAGTACTTTGATCTTCTCGTCAATTTGCAGCCCACTGCTAACTGGATAAATCGATATGGCGCATCTCTCTTAGAGCAAGCTGTATTGAACAGGGATAGTGCATTTATTGAAAAATTGATTGAAAGTGGCATCGATGTCAACAGCAAGAATGATAGAGGAAGTACTGCCTTGGAGATTTCACAAAGAATTGGGGCAAAAGACGTTTCGAAATTCCTCTTGTCGCAGGAAGCTGACCAGAACCTTGTTCGTACTATTGAGTTAAGAGGAAGCTACATGGGGCAATCAGAACCTGGCACCGTGCCAGAAATGTTTGCGCCAAATTTCATTTCAACGGAAGAACAGGAATTTGGTTCTGTCTTTAATTCAGTTGGCTCGAAATTTTACTATGGTGTAGATGTGAACGGCAAGAATGAAATTCGGTATTCCAGAATGATAGGAAATCTCTGGAGTGAACCTGAAATCATTCTTTCACATGAGCGATACAGCTACAATGATCCTTTCCTCTCGCCAGACGAAAATAGATTGTACTTTATATCTGATATGGCATTGGATGGGGTAGGTGAACTGAAGGATATCGACATTTGGTTTGTTGATAAAATTGAGGGTGGATGGTCGGAGCCTGTTAGTGCTGGACTAAATATTAACACTGAGGGAAATGAATATTACATTTCATTTACTCACAATGGAACAATGTATTTCTCATCTAATGGGCACCTTCCCACTGGGAAAGAAGACGCAGACTATGATATATATTACGCTGAGCTTGTTGACGAGAAGTTTCAAAAGCCGGTACTCCTTGGGGATGGAATCAATACGAACTCATACGAGGCAGACGTTTTTGTTTCTCCGGATGAATCCTACCTTATTTTTTGTTCAACTCGTGAAAATGGTTTTGGCCAGGGGGATTTATATGTAAGTTTTCAGAAACCTGGTGGAACCTGGACAAAAGCGCTTAATATGGGTAAAGACATTAATACTGAACACTATGAATATTGTCCATTTGTGAGCAAAGATGGAAAATATCTGTTTTATACGAGTAACCAAGACATTTACTGGGTTAGCACTGACATCATAAATGATTTAAAAGAAAAAAGCAGGTAACTCCGGCTTTCACTTTCACTGGGCTCAGCTCTGAGAGTCTCACGACCTTCGAGAGTCGCAGACCAGCCAACCATTGGCTGCCCCGTGTGAACAAGAGCCGCTGCTCTATAAATTGTTTGACGCACTGACGGTGAAGAATCCGTCTGTCTGACAGAAGGCAAGCCTGCCTGACTGCGTGGACTTCGCGAGATAGCAAGCAACGTGCTGAACTAGCAAGGAACTAGCATCCCACCCAGGGCTACCCAGGGCAATTGTGGGAAATATAAGCTCCTAACAAATACCCTTGGTCCATGAGCAACACCTACTAGCAACACTTAAATGCCTTTTACTTAAAGACATAAACATTTTTTGCAAACCAGTCTTTTCCGTCACTTATTCTCAACACATAATTTCCAACACCTAGAGCATTCATATCCAATTGGATTTGGCCTAATGACTTAATATTTCTTCGCATTACTTCCATACCCAAGATATTATAGATACTAACGACCTCCGCTTCAAATTCATTAGGCAGCTCAACATTTAAGATCCCCGACGTTGGGTTTGGATAAATTGAAATTTGCTCGCTCAATGCTACATCCAGAACAGCGGTAGTATTGCAAGCCGCGGTCTTAATGATCGAGAGGAAAATACTACCCCCAGAATGAGTGAAACAATCTGAGGCGGATGTGTTTTGCCTTACTTCTCCTATTGCAGGAACTAAATCACCTGAGTAACTCATCCCATAGACTCGTACCTCCTCTATACTCGATCCTTCAAAATCATAAATTGAATCAATGACAACTTCTTGTAGAATTTCACTCGTGTCAGTCAATAGAAAAACATAATTCTCTCCAGGGGCCGTTAAGATGTTGTTTTTTATAAAAACAGGATCAGGCTGACCATCTGTGACACACAGATCGACACTCGTTCCCCAATCCGTTGTTGCCGTTAAACTTTCTAAACATTCGAAAGGAGCAGAGCAACCCATTTTAGTGATCGTAATAAAGCCTGAATCAGAATGCATAAAACAATTCGTCGCGGTAGTCTCCAAACGATTTTCACCGAGCATCGGATCCAGCGTTCCATCAAAATGGACTCCATACACTCGTTGAACATCATCAGTCGAACCCTCAAAATCGTAGACGCCATCTACGATTACTTCTTGAACAATCTCATTCGTATCGGTCAACAAATAGACATAATTCGCTCCTGTCGCTGCAATACTATTCGAAAAATTCACCAGATCTGCAGTTCCGTCACCAGGACACACATCCACAATAGTTGACCCATCCGACAACTGTGGTGTATTTTTCATACAGGTAATCGAGTCCCCTGGGGCAACCGTTTCTCCAAATTCTCCTGAAGCCCAAAACTGCTGAAACTCCACGCAGTAAAACAAAATATATTGATAGTCATCGATTCCTATACCTGAAGACAAATCAATACTAAAAGCTCCACTGAAATGGTTGATATCTGAAAGATTAACTATTTCTAAGGCACCAGCTAGAGCTAATGTATCTGACAACAGAATACGAACATCTGGCCCCGGAGATGTCTTAAAATCTTCCGTAAGGCTTAACGCCAAAACACCATCATCAAATTCTTGAAGGAGCGCATCTCCCTGAATGGCATAACCTTCTGGCATTAATTCCGACGTTCGTTCGCCTATCACCACTTGAGCACTTGCTGAAAGAGATAGGAATAATACTACTATTAAAGTGTTGATCTTTTTCATATTACCTTTCTATAATGTTAAGAAATAGTTAGCACCAGTACAATAAGAGGTAAATCATCATACAAGACCAAAGTTAAAGCGATCGCAGCGTATTTTGTTTCTAAATAAAACGCATGAAGTCAAAATTCTTAGACAAACGGCAGATCAAAGTAAGAAAAGTCGGACAGCGGACTACTGATTGGAGTTTATGATGTTGATTATTGGTCTGAAATGAGATCATCAGAATGAAAATGGATCTTTCATCTCTGATATGATTCAGTTATCTTTATGAGCAATGCCAGGCCAAACTCACACAAGAGATAGATCAGCATGATCCTAAAATCACAAGCAGTCATCATTCAGACGGTGCATGCAGTCAAAATAAAGTAAATGAAATACTGTGGAATAGAACTAAAATCCAATGAAGCAAGAATAGCGAGCATTGAGGTTAAAGATGGAGACTATGTATTAATGGCCTCCCAAACTAAAAAGATCAAGCTGGATGATTCTAATTCACAAGAAGGAGCAATTGCTTTCAGAGAGGCTTTCGACAAATTCTTTGGGGATAACAATTTTAATAAAATTGGAATTAAGGAAAGAGGAAGAAGAGGAAAGTTCGCGGGCGGTGCCGTTTCTTTTAAAATGGAAGGGATCATCCAAACATTAAACTTTCCCATTGAGGTCATTCATTCCAATACGATCAAGGCGAATATCAAGGGCAAACCTTTGAAAACGGAGGACCTGAACGTCTATCAAGAAGAAGCCTTAAAAGTAGCGGTGAGTTTTATTTGACTGCTGCGGATCCAGAATTTCATTGCCTAGAAATCCAACAATTCACTATCAACCAGATCAATATAGCGCTTCATCTTCTTGAGAATAACCTTGAAGTGGTGTGTCTCTTTTCTGGTCACAAAAGTGATTGCCAACCCCTCCGTTTTGGCTCTCCCTGTTCGCCCCACTCTATGCACAAAGTCTTTCGGAGATCGCGGCAATTCATAATTAATAACATAGGGAAGCTCATTGATATCGATCCCTCTGGAAATTAAATCCGTAGCAACCAATACGCGCAGTTTTCCTGCTTTAAATTGATCCAGTGCC
>CAJQNM010000048.1 GCA_905479665.1 uncultured Saprospiraceae bacterium | reverse complement strand
ACGAGTAGCCAGGATTATGTATGTTTAGTGCAAATCACTTACTAAATGTACCGAGCTTCGTTGATGTTTTTTCTGATTGGAATGTTATACACCGTCTCAAGTGCTCAGCAGATTGGCGTCAATGCTACTCCTCCTGCTGATGCCCAGATGCTCTTTGACGGGACTGCAGAAATGCTGCACAACAATTGGACCTATTGGGAAGGGCCGCGTCTGGCTGCAACACTGCCGATAAAATGGGAGATTGTTGATGATCCGACTGATGATGGGACCGCGATGGATACCAATGACCCGGCTGCAGCAGGTGGAAAATATGGTGCCGCGGATATTGTCACTAAGGAGAAGTTCCGGGATTTTCGTCTGCACGTGGAATTTTTAATCCAGGATCCCGGAGGCAATAGTGGGGTCTACTTACAGAATCGGTATGAGATACAAATTCTTGATGGAGATACCACCACGCACGGCTTGGGTGCAATTATAAACGAGACCCCTTCGCCATATCATGCATATCATGGAGTGGGAGAGTGGAATGCATACGATGTTGTATTTCGTGCTGCCCGTTTCGAGGGGGAGCAACTGACCGAGAAGGCACTAGCGACTGTCTATTTCAATGGGGTAAAAGCACATACCAATGTAGCTATCAACAAGGTCTGGGGTGGAGAGAATTCCGGCCTCGATGGCGGCAACGATGAAGGCAGGGGCATCACCGATACTCCAGGAGGAATAAAACTTCAAGCAGAAGGGCACCATGTACTGTATCGCAATATTTGGGTCAAGAAGCTGGATCTTGCTGAATCCGAAACTGATCTATAGATCAATTGAATTTGTGCGATCGGACAGAAAAGGATTTCTAAGCGAATCGCGGAGCTTAGTTGTTAATCTGTTCAAATACCACAATCAATGGATTTAGAGCACGATTGGCAGGCAATCAGAGCACATTCAACTGAAGTTTTCAATCGAATTTTCATGTTTCTATGGGCTCCGTAGATGCAAACAATCAGCCAAATGTCTCGCCGATAGGTAGCTTCTTTCTGAATGGAAATCAGACAAGATTTTATTTCGAAAAATTCCCTCGAAAACTCCCGGTGAATATAAAGTCGAATAATCATATTTGTTTCCTGGCCGTGAATAGCAGCACCTGGCTATGGTTGCGATCTTTAATGTTTGGAAAATTTAGCCGTTATCCTGCTATGCAACTCTATGCGACTGCTGGAGATCTCAGAAAGTCGACGGATGTCGAAAGGAGCCGACTGCATCGGCGCATGCGTCTCACGAGTGGTTTTTCCGGAAATAAATACTTGTGGAGTGATATGGAAATGGTAAGGGATGTCGCATTTAGTCGGGCAGAGAAAATTAATCTAGGTAAAATGACAGATCACCTAGCTTAACCCTCTTAACCCTCTTCTCCCTTCTGCACCTACTTCTTCAAATCCACCGTCCTGCCACTCTCTGCACTTCGTATCGCAGCCTCCAGTATTTCCATCACAACCATATTGTTTTCCAATGAAGAAAGATCATACTCCGGCATTTGGTGGTCATCACGAATGAGCGCGCGAAGGAAAACAAAGGGATCGTGATAGGGCGGATCACGCTCTTCCAGCTGCAGCGTTTTTTCATCATAACCGTCGTACCCTTCGGCGATGCGGATGCGGAGCTGATGCCGGTTGTCGGCAATGATGGTGCCAAGCAGTCCGTATATCTCCAGATCTTTTCGACCGATCGGCCAGTTCCATGAGGCTTGGATAATTGCGACGGCATCATCATAGGTAAGGATGATATTGGCTTCGTCGTCCACATGGGGGTTGTTGCTTTTTTGCAATTGCTGCGTCACGGCGGTCACGCTGATCGGTTTCTTACCTTTCATTAACCAGGTCACCAGATTGGCTCCGTAACAGCCGAAATCAATGATCGCCCCACCACCATTCAAAACTGGATCAGTGAGCCATTCCAGAAATTCGTCAGAAACACCAATTTTCTTTGGACCTCGATGCCCGTCTCGCACGATGATCTTGCGTATCTCGCCAATCAAAGTGTCTGCTTGGAGCAAGTCGAAAGCCTCATGATGGGTAGGATACCACGTGGTCTCATAGTTTGTGATCAAGTGGATTTCGTGTTGCTTCGCCAGTCTTTGCATCTCTTCGGCATGCGCTAGTGAAACGGCGAGTGGCTTTTCCACCATGACGTGTATTTTGCGTGGAGCACATGCTTGCACGACTGCCAAATGCCGGTAAATTGATCCGAAAGCAACCACAGCTTCGATCTCGCCATGATCAAATATTTCTTCGAGGGTCGGTTTAACAAGCGCTAGAGAAAATCCATACTGAGCAGCAAATTTTGCGATCACTGCCTGATTGGATTCAGCGATGCCGACGATTTCAATATCGCCCCGCGCTTGACTCTGGAATACCCAATGCACGTGACCATGGGTCAACCCATCTACACCCACTTTAAGTGGTGACTCTTGACAGAAAGAATAAGAGTAAATCAGGAAACAGAAAAACAACGAGCTAGCTATCTGACGCATTCAGTAATGTAATGAATTCTCAAAATCAATCATTCCAAGTTGTTCATTCATGTCCTCTTGATCTAGTTTTTGCTGAGATTGTCGAACCTTTGTCTAGACAATACGTTTCATAAAATGCAAATGAGGTTTTTTCAACTTGTCTTTTTTCTAAACATTTTAATTGCTCCCATTATGAGTCAGACCGCTGAGATATTGGTAGAATGTGATCCCGAAACGGGTCTTTGCACCATCCCTGATTTTACCGCAGAACTTGAGGAGGTGTCTTGGAAATCAGGGGAGGAGATTATCTATGTGGGAGATCCGATGTGCAGTTGGTGCTGGGGGATCAGTCCACATCTCAATGCCCTGCAGCGCTATGGTAGAGAGCAGGCCATTCCGTTTACCATATTGATGGGTGGGTTACGTCCTGGTGGGGGCCAGGAGTGGAACCAAGAGTTTAAGGACTTTCTCAAGCACCATTGGGACGAGGTGAGTAAGCGAAGCGGCCAGCCCTTTGGCTTTGATCTATTTGAGCAGGAGGAGTTTAACTACGACACAGAGCCTGCCTGTCGAGCAGTAGTGACGGCTCGTTCGATCGCTCCAGGTAAAGCCTTAAATTTTTATGAGTTGGTCCAGCATCATTTTTATGTGCAATCAAACGATCCGAAAGAGGTGGACTTTTATCGACCAATCTGCGATGAGCTCTCGATTGATTTTGAGGCATTTGCTGGAAAATTTACTTCCCCTGAGATGAAAGAAGCCACGCAGCAAGATTTTGGTAAGAGTCGCCAGTGGGGAGTCAGTGGATTTCCAACGGTGATTTATCGAAAAGATGATCAGCTGTATGCGATCGCTCGAGGCTATGCCGAATTTGCAGAGATGAAAGATCGGTTGAGAGCGATTGGGGAAGAGAGGTAGTCATAGTAAGGCCTTACGTGGACGTAAAAAGACGGCATACTACGCTTTACAAAGGACTCATCTTTTGTCTGAATCTCACCCTGTGTGGATCTTAAAGGGGGGCTTTCAAAGAAGTTTCAGGCTGTTTTTTTATTGATAGTCATCAAGCCGGCACATTACTGAAATCACCACTTATTGATTAGTTTGGTAGGACCAAATCGAATGCCAAAATGGAGTCCTCTATACTGACCGCTGTGTTTTTGCCAGCATCTCTATTTATCATCATGTTGGGCATGGGGCTCTCTCTGGTGGTGGCAGATTTTCGCCGAGTGCTGCAATATCCCAAGGCCGTCCTGTTGGGATTGGTCAACCAGCTCTTGCTTCTTCCCATGATTGCTTTCGGGATTACTTTGTTACTGGGTCTGCCCAACGAAATTGCTATTGGCATGATCCTCTTGGCATCCTGCCCGGGGGGTGTCACCTCCAATCTGATTAGCCATGTTTCGCGGGGAGATACTGCATTGTCGATCACACTCACTGCGATCAGTAGTTTTATCACCTTAATGACGATTCCGCTTTATGTGGGCTTTGCGTTCAGATATTTTACCGAATCGGGCCAGGTCGTAGATGTCGATGAGGCAGGTATGATCATGCAGGTTCTCGTGATTGTAATTGTTCCAGTGATGCTGGGGATGTTGATCCGAAGAAAGCGTGAAAAATTTGCGCTACGTATGGATAGACCAGTGCGGACTATCTCAACTGTTTTATTTATTCTGATTTTACTTTCGATTATTATTTCCGAACGAGAGGATATTCTTGATTATTTCGCGCAGGTGGGTTCCGCCACGGCTATCCTAAACGTCACTACGATGCTGCTGGGTTTCTTTCTTGCACGATTCTTTCGCCTCAGTCAAAAGCAGGCGATTACCATCTCGATTGAGTCAGGAATCCAAAATGGCACCTTGGCCATCGTGATGGCGACTACTGTCTTGGCAAATGCGACCCTCAGCATTCCCGCAGCAGTTTACAGTCTCCTGATGTTTATCTCTGGAGGAGTCATGATGTACTATTTTGGTAGAAGGAAAGGCGAGGAGAGGGCTACTTGGTAGACCAAAAGAAAAGCCCATTTTTTAGGAGGGAGATAGTATAAAGTCCGTTATTACTTTCGTCGAAGTCCAAAATTACCTATCTTTAGAAAAAGCAAGAAGATGGCAACGGCTCAAATGCATGGTATTCCTGAAAGGATCTCAGATTCTGAACTGTTATCTATTCTAGATTCGACCAATGTCAATTGGGAATATGTGAAGTTCATAAAAGAGTTCACGAACTTTAAAGATGAACTTCTGTCGGAATGGCTAAACATCAATGTAAAAACCTTTCGAAACTACAAGAAAACAGATGTCCAGTTAAAGGAAAATCTTCAAGAGCAGATTGTTTTATTAATCTCACTGTTCAAACATGGACTGGAAGTTTTTGGAGAAATGGAGGATTTTCATAGGTGGCTCGATACCGAAAACTTTTTCTTAGATCGTGAAAAGCCAATCAAATTTCTCAAAACGATTACGGGAATACGATTTATCGACAATCGACTTACCGCTATAGAGTACGGAGATAACGTCTAGTGTCTAACAGTGCAAATATTCAGGATTACTGTTGAAAAGTACGCTAAGAGGTTGAGTGCTTCCGGTGCAGAAAATCGCTGGAATCAAGAAGGCGAATATGTTATTTATGCCGCTCAATCAAGGTCTCTCGCAACACTTGAGCTGGTGGTCCACAGAGCCTCCATAAA
>CAJQNM010000047.1 GCA_905479665.1 uncultured Saprospiraceae bacterium | reverse complement strand
AGCGGGTCCTCTTTCAATGGGTTTTAGGGGATTGGGGATTTAGGTAATTGGGTAATTGGGTAATTGAGTGAGGGTGGAGCGGCACCATGACCAAAGTAGAAGAAAGCCTTCCTCCAAGGTACTCCCAAAGGCAGACTCTAGACGCTAGATGTGAGACATCAGACATGGTCTCGTTTTATTCAAAGATTGCCTTGATTCCGAAAACTGCATTGAACCTTGAACCCCATTGAACCTTGGACCCAATCACCCAATCCCCCAATTACCCAATCCCCCAACCCCCAATCCCCCAATTCCCGTATACTTGCCGTTACAATGGATTCACTAACACAAGTGGTGCTCGGGGCCGCTGTTGGAGAGGCAGTACTCGGTAGAAAGGTAGGTCATCGAGCCATGCTCTGGGGAGCCTTTGCGGGATTTCTTCCAGACCTGGATATTACCTCAAGCTTGGTTTTTGATGAGATTACGGCTCTGCGTATTCACCGTGGCATCACCCATTCGATTTTCTTTGCGGTCTTTTTCCCCTTCTTACTGGCTTGGGTCGTCCAGGCACTATATGCCAAAGGCATTTACAAGAGGGCGATCTATAAGCAAGGCATGACCATTGTAGGATTGATTGCCATCATGCTCACAGCCAATTTTCTACCCTATATGGTCACCGAGGCCTTTAATCCCAAACTATTTGCCATCACTTTTGGCATTGCTGGGGCTCTTTATCTGCTGCTAAACTACACCTACTTGAAAAAGAATGAAGGGGAGGTGCACACAACGTACAGTGATTGGTACTGGCTCTTCTTTTGGGGTATTTTGACCCATCCTATACTCGACTCCTTTACCGCATATGGGACTCAGTTGTTCTTACCTTTTTCCGATTACAGAGTGGCATTTAATGTCATCTCGGTTGTAGACCCGATCTATACTGTGCCCTTTATCCTATTTGTCACTATTGCATCCCTTCTCCATCGTGGTGCAAAATGGCGTCCAATCGTCAATTGGACAGGCATCGGATTGAGCAGCTTGTATTTATTGTTTTGTTACTACCATAAGACCGTTGTAAATAAATCTTTCGAAAGAGCACTAACCGAAGCTGATCGACCATACAGTCGATACATGACCTCACCGGTCATTTTTAACAATGTGCTTTGGATCGGAGTGGCAGAAGACGACTCATCTTATCACCACGGGTACTACTCATTCCTCAATGAAGAGAAGGAATTTGCAGAATTTAATGACTTGCCCAAACGTCATGATTTATTGGTGGATTACGAAGACGACCCCACTCTCAAGACGCTGCGTTGGTTTTCAAATGATTACTACACCTTGATGCCTCGTACGGATGGAACCGTTCAGTACAATGATGCGAGATATGGCATCTTAGATGTGAAACTCGATGGCGCTGATGACTATGTCTTTAAATTTATCCTCACTAAAGAGAATGGAGGCCTAGAAATGAATGAATCACGTGATCGACCAGACCTGAACAAAGAGACTTTTCGCGTGCTTTGGAACCGGATCATGGGGAGATGGTAGTAGGGTTTTGCGGATTGTATTTTACTGATCACATCGAAGAGTCTTTAGATACAGCCGACTGCTGTTGTTCGTGTTAATTAATCTGTGCGGTCATCGCCGAGATCTCAGCTACATTAAAGACTCCGAGTACTTCACTACTGCCATCGACGGCGGTCACATTGCCACGAGTGTTGGCTATTGGGGTTGCAAAGATGGTATTGTTGCCATTCAGTATCTGGTCTCGAGCGAGTGTCATAAACTCAAACGCTGGGATGCTTACCGAGTGAATCTCTACTCGTATTTTATCTCCTGCAGACCAGGGAGCGGGCGCCTCCTCTCCCTCATTCGTTGGATCGGGAACGGGGTTAATAAGTTCTCTAATTGGAGGAATAAAAATTAATCCATCAACCTGAGATCCTGAATCAAAGGCTGCGTCAAATGCCAAATTCAATTCTTCCGGCTTATTTAGCAGGCTATCATTCTTGTATGTTTTTATCCAATAGGTATTTCCCAGACCTGGCAGATCACGTGCAATGAATTCAGCCCAAATGCCATCGGCACTACCGAGTTCATTTTCTCGAAACTCTTGGCGGATTTCCTCAATCGACGCAGTAGGGAGCATGGTCGAAGATGCCTGATAGCGTACTCCCTGGCGAACAATTTCAAGGAGGAAACCATGCCCAGCGACTCCTAGTGCATCTGTAGAGTCTTCGGGCTGCCATCGGTAAGATCCCTGCCCTTGGTGCTCAAAGACAAACGTACGGCCTTGATCACTTTGGATCGAGACGGATGCGTCGGTAACATCACGCTTTGACTGACTGTCAAAATAAGTGACAGTCTCCGAGAGATCGATAATTTGCGACTTAGCTCGATTGTTGAGCCAGGCATCGACGACCAGCAAAGCCGGAGCGTCGTCGGGCTGGATGTCTATGACATCGGTACATGATACACCTAAAATGAGCACAAATCCCAGGGTAGCTATTGGTGAGCGTTTCATGATTAAAATTTAAAATTGTAGGAGATTGATGGGATCGCACTACCTACCACCGAGAGTCGAATTGCCTCAGTGCTGGTGGGTTGGTTTAATGCAACCCGTCCTTCCTGCTGGCGGAAGAAGACGGAAAATGCATTTCGTCTACTGTATAAATTATATATGGAAAATACCAGTTCCCCTTTCCAGCGTTTATCAGGTTTTCGATTGGGCTTCCAAGTGGCGGAGAGATCCAGCCGATGATAGTCCGGAATGCGTACGTTATTGCGCTGCTCATTGGCATTGTGTGGAATTACATATCCCTGCTGCTCAAAACGTGAAGTTGGAAAAGTAGTTGGGGTTCCAGTGAGATAGGTAAAGGTGCCGCTGAAGGACCATTTGCGATTGAGTTCAAAAAAACCGGTAAGACTTAAATTGTGTGTTTGGTCATAGCGAGAGGGATACCATTGGTCTTTATTAACTCCAATAACTTGACGCTCCGTTTTAGCCAAGGTATAACTGACCCATCCATTTATTTTCCCCTCGGTTTTCTTAAATAATAATTCCCAGCCATATGCCCGGCCATCGCCTGCGAGCAAATCACCCTCAATGGCTGTATTGAGAAGAAGATCAGCACCCTCGATGTAGTCGACCAAATTTCGCATCTTTTTATAGTAGATCTCACTGGAAAACTCATAGGCATTGTCTCGAAAATTCTTGAAATAACCCAAGGCAATTTGGTCTCCCAATTGTGGTCGAACATTATTTGTGCTGGGCAGCCAAACATCCACAGGGGTCGATGCCGTGGTGTTGGAGATGAGATGCAAATATTGGGCAGTGCGCATATAGCTTGCTTTGAGTGAAGCTGTTTGCGAAAGCTGATATTTAATGGAAAATCGGGGTTCTAAATTGGTGTATGTTTTAATTGATTCCCATTGATCAAAAGCCGTGACACTTGCTACTGGTTTCCGAATCCCCGCTTCGCTGGAGCCAAACTCATAGGCATTCCCCTTGCCGGTATAATTAAAATAGGACCAGCGCACACCATAATTAAGGCTCACTTTTTCTCCGAGATCCTGCTCATTTTCCAGGTACAGGGCGCCCTCTAGTCCGTACCGCTTTGGGAGGCTAAAATCGCTCTCTTCGCCCTCGCTGATTCCAATCGCACGACCGGGTTCAAATTGATAAACAATCGCCTGACCACCAAAGCGGATGACGTTTTTTGGATTTATATAATAACTCAGTTCAGGTTTTACACTGTAATTTACAATGCCCGCATCCCAATCAAAGGAATTAGTAGCGTCATCCCCAAAACTTATTTTGTAGTCGTAGTCACTGTAATAAAATGTGATGTTGCTGAAGAGCTTTTCACTAAAAAGGTGGTTCCAGCGAAATGTGCCAGTGCTGTTCCCCCAGTTAAAACCTGCGCTCTCACCAAAACCGAAATTGTCACGTCCGAAGTATCCCGAAAGATAGATTCGATTGGCTTCGTTGATGTTGTAATTTGCTTTAAGTGTGAGGTCATAAAAATTAAGAATACTGCCCTCAAGATCGTTGTTAAGAAAGGGCTGGGCCAACACATCAATGTATGATCGTCGAGCTGCTACAATAAATGAAGCTTTGTCCTTGATCAGTGGAGCCTCTAGCGAAAGTCTGCTGAAGATCAGACCGATACCCCCATTCATCGAAAATTGCTTGCTATTCCCCTCCTTCATCCGCACATCTAGGATGGAAGAGATGCGCCCACCATAGCGGGCAGGTATTCCGCCTTTGTACAGCTTTACGTCTTTAACAGCATCGGGATTAAAAACCGAGAAAAAGCCAAAAAGGTGAGAAGAATTGTAAACCGGTGCCTCGTCAAGCAAGACTAGATTTTGATCTATACTGCCGCCGCGTACATTAAAACCAGTGGCTCCTTCACCCACTGTGGTGACTCCTGGCAGAAGCTGGAGAGAGCGAATGATCTCCACTTCTCCCAAAAGGGTAGGTACACTCTTGATCGTGGCAATGTCCAGCTTATTAACACTCATTTCCAGTCGACTCACATTGCGATTTTTTGCTTCAGAAGTGACCACTACTTCCTCCAGTAGCGCCGCTGTTCCTCCCAGCTCAATGTCAAGCTTCAGTGAGTTTTGTAGTTCGATCACTCTGGCCTGAGAATCAAAACCGAGGTAGGAATACTCAACTGTGTAGGTACCTGAGGCCACCGAGAGTGAATAGAAACCATACTCGTTGCTGGTGGCTCCCACTGCCAGCTCTTTGATGAAGACGGTGGCTCCGATGAGCGTCTCACCATTGCTTCCATCTTTGATGTAACCACTCAGGGTAGCGTTGCTTTGTGCCTTCGCAATCATAAGTGCTGCAAGGGAGAGAAACACTGAATAAAGAACTCTTTTCATAACTTATCTGTGTAGAACATCGATCTGGCCGAGATGTTGCTGGTTTTTCGGCCAAATATCAGGTTCAAATCGAGCTGTAAAATAGATGATCATTTGACCTGCTCGTGCTGTTGATACTAGCTACGGGGGCATTATTAACAAAGGATTAACCATAGGAATTTGGTGAGGAGTGAATTT
>CAJQNM010000046.1 GCA_905479665.1 uncultured Saprospiraceae bacterium | reverse complement strand
TTGATTTGGAAGCTTCCTGCACCTTTTCAATTTCTGTGGAAGAGACACTGATCCGCACATCTGCTGTAAATCTGCTATTTGCACCCTGGTAATTATTGGCCTGAACACTGATGCCCTCGATACCAATGTCCTCATCGCGAAAACCAAACGACTTGAGATATGCCTTCGCCTCATTCTCAATCCACCCGATACGGGTTTGCACTTCTTCGGAGGAGTTGGCTCCATACTGACAGTTGATACTGTACCATGCGCGATCGGCCCGGACCTCCCTTTCGGAAAGACCTTTTACAGTCACATAGCGCGAGTTCTGGCGGGCATCCACCCATTTTGATCCTAAGATGAAGCATCCCAAGATGAAGCTGAGACCTAGAATAATTGCTCCCAGCGTAACACGTTTACTCATTTCCATTCAGCTTTTTTAATAGGTACTACGCAAAGTAAGGCAATCTTGAGATCTCTGCAAGGGAGGATCACTACCATCAAAATTTTCGATATTGCAGGCCAATAAAAAGTGATATGCTGCAATTTGAGCAATATCTGGAGGAGTTCAATTCGACGTTGAGCTTTCGGTCTTTCTTAATCAATCTGCTGGTGACGGCTACGCTGGCTATGGTTTTACGCTGGTTTTATACGCAGTTCGGGAGCAGCATTTCCAATCGACGGTCTTTCGCACAAAATTTTGTGCCCTTGGCGCTGACCACGTTTATGATTATTTCGGTGATCAAATCATCGCTGGCCCTTTCCCTTGGGTTAGTCGGAGCGCTCTCCATCGTACGTTTTCGTGCAGCCATTAAGGATCCCGAAGAGCTTGTTTATATTTTTCTTACCATCGCTATCGGCCTCGTAACGGGTGCCGATAAGCCTCTTTTTGCGGTAGTGGCCGTATCGTGCATTCTTCCTTTGATCTACCTGAATTCACGGGGCAGGACCAAGCCGATCAAGCGACAGAATGAGATGTTTCTCAATATCCAGACGAAAGAAGGAGAGCTCAATCGCATCACCGATATACTATCCAAACAGTTTAAGCAAGTAGAGTTACGACGTATGGATCAAGACCAGCAGAACATGCACCTGTCCTATGTCTGCCAAGTGGATTCAGTTGAAGATTTAGATCGTGTCCGCACGGCTCTCCTCGCCCTTGAGGGAGATACATCCATGTCTTTTGTGGATAAGCCAAAACTTGCTGAATGATCATCAAGGGTAAACGGGCAAAGAAATTTCGCTGGTTCGACCTTCCTCTGCTGTTCATTCCCGCACTGTTATTGATCTGGTTCTTGTTGATTGGTGTGAGTGATCACCAGGATGGAGTAGAGGATCTGACTGATCACAACGTGGTGGTGCGCAGTCTTGACATGGAGACGGTGACAGACGGGTTCTTCGCGCAAGATGAACATCGCTTTGTAGGTGGCGACCATCAGAGCGATCTCTATGCCCGATCGGGGGAGTTTTCCGTAGAGATCAACAAAGACAACATCTATGCTCTGGAGCATTTTTATGAGGTATCGGAAAACCGAAGATTTCGTCTAAGTGTATGGCGATACAGTCCTGACGGTGCCACGGGCTTGCTCGTTGCCACAACAGACGATATCGATATGTTGTACAAGGGTACTCAGACAGCCGTGAAAACCGAAGGAGATTGGGAATTGCTTTCCCTTGACCTCAATGTGCCAGCAAACGTAAGCCGTCTCAAAATCTATTGCTTTGTGGAAGAGCCAGGCGACAACAGTGTCTTTTTTGATGATCTGGAATTGCGGGAGGTGGCAGCCGTGGAGGATTACGAGAATGTGGAGCTTTCTGAAGTCCTGATCGAAATCTCACCAACGAGTATGCTCAAAATTGAGTCGAAACGTGACAAAGCCTGGGAAAAAGGTATTCTGGAAAGCGATCGGGAGGACTGGGTAGATGCAAGGCTGGTTTATGACCAGGAGTCGTTTGAGGCAAAGATCAGATTGAAGGGCGACTGGCTGGATCATCTGGAGGGAGACAAGTGGTCATTCCGGATCAAGCTGCAGGATGGGGCCATTGATGGCAAGCAGGTGTTTAGCGTGCAAAGCCCAAACACACGTAGTTTTCTTCATGAATGGGTATATCATAAGCTGCTTGCTGCAGAAGATATCCTGACGCCGAGCTATACGTTCGTCAAATTAAAACTGAACGGGAAGATCCTGGGTACCTATGCGATGGAAGAGCACTTCATGAAATCCCTGGCCGAACATCGAAATCGCAGAGAGGGGCCAATCCTCAAATTGACGGAGGACGAATTTTGGGATTCGATCAAGAGAGTATTGGCTCAGCAGAAGGAAGACAAGTACTTTTTTGATGCTTCCATTGGTGAGCGAGCTTTTTGGTCCTCCAGTGTGGAAAGTTTTGAAGAGGACAATGCGCTGGCAAGCGAGCGACTAGGCAAGCAAACGGAGCGAGCCTATGCCATGCTGGGAGCCTACAAATACAAATCTGCTAAGCTCAGCGATATCTTCGATGCGGAGCGCATGGGCAAGTATCTCGCCATTGTTGATCTCACTCAGGCTTTTCATGGCCTGGCATGGCACAACCAGCGATGGTATTACAATCCGGTGGCAGATCTTTTGGAACCGATCGGTTTTGATGGTTTTACCGAAAAGCTACTGACGAATAGTGCACTGTTGGCGGAGCAAGCCTATCAAGAAGGAAATTACGATCCTTGCTGGAGTCTTTTCGAAGATCGAGAGATTATGACCCATTACTGCCGTTTTCTGGATACGTTGGCTAATACCGATTACATCGATCAATTTCAGGAAGAACACCGAGGCAAGATCATGGCGTTTCAAAAAGCACTGCGGTCTGAGTATACGTATCAGAGCTATGATTGGCAGCGACTCACTCGGCGTGCTCGACAGTTGCAAGTTGCATTGCCTCCCAGCGGTCAGAGTTTGCGGGTATTTACGGCAGGAGCAGAATCCTATTCGGTGACCAATTCGCACATCCTGCCGCTCGAGATCACAGCTTACCGAGCCCAAGGGAATCTCATTCAAACACTTGATTCCAGTTTTTTCATTACACCGACCACCTACAACAACAGCACCCATCTTATTCATCTACCAAAGCATTCCAGCGAGGTCTTTTATCAGCTTGCTGGTGGTGGGGAGCGATTTCAAGCAACGGTATCGCCACTGCATGTTATTGTACCACAGCGTCATGCGGCCTCTTTGGAAAAGGTGGAGGCAGCGGGATTTGAAGTGCTTGGCCAAGAGATCATTGCGCGGAGTGGGCACCTGACCGCACCGCTCATCGTGCCAGCAGGCTTCCACTTGATATTCCCTCCAGGCACCAAAATAAATCTGACCGGATCAGCTTATCTACTTTCCTATTCGCCCGTAGACATGCTGGGATCAGAGGAGGAGCCCGTGGTCATTCATTCAGAGGACGGAACCGGTGCGGTTGCCGTTTTGCGGGCAGGCGAAAAATCACAGGTATCTCACGTGCGTTTCCAGCAGTTGGGTTCGATAGATGATTCCGGCTATGTCTTGACCGGGGGAGTCACCTTTTATAAAAGCCCGGTTGCAATAAGCAACACTTCTTTCGAAGACAGCAGACAGGAGGACGCGCTAAATGTGGTCAACACCACTTTTTCCCTCGACCAATGTCTCTTTGCAGGCACGGCATTTGATGCACTTGATAGTGATTTTTGTCAGGGTGAAATCTCAAATTGCCATTTACGCGATACGGGAAATGATGCCCTGGATTTTTCCGGGAGCACAGTAAAAATTGGGAAGGTGACCATGGAACGCATTGGGGATAAGGGCATCTCCGCCG
>CAJQNM010000045.1 GCA_905479665.1 uncultured Saprospiraceae bacterium | reverse complement strand
TCTTGGACTGCCACACTATGACAACGCCACGGAGCGCCAGCGTAAAGAAGGAATGTGCTGGAGTGATGAATCTGAAAAATACAACGATGGGGGCGCTTTCAAAATAAGCTCACGTGACGCTCAGGGCACTGTCGTGACACTCATTGCCGATAACTACTTTGGATATTGCAAAAAAGAGGTCAAAACCCAAATCAGCTACTCGGCCAACTTATACGGGCTCTGTGAGGAGGAACATGCGGGAGGGGCCATTGCATTTCCCAGTTACGACCTGGGTGAAGAATTTCAGGATGATATAAGCAAGCAAGAGAATATTACGCCGTTCAGCCGTCTGCTCAGCGAATATCGAGATATCATTGATTTTCAGATGGATGGATATGGGATAGATCGCAGATTTCCGGAGATTATTTATGTACCAGAAGATGCCTATTTTAAACTGAGGGGACAAACGATCTCATGGCAAGAAAAAGGTCGCGACTACGAGATTAAATTGCTACCTGGCAAGCACTACGTCCTACCCAATGGCTTTAAGGTAGAAATGAAAAAGCATGTGCAAGGCTCAGATTGGCGGCTCGTCGGTACGCTGGCCGAAGGAACACTATGCCACAAACCGTGCACAGTTTCCGGCGGCGGGAAAAGTGAAATCAGTAAATCAATCCAAGATGCGATGATCGTAGGACCGGTGATCGTTGCAGATATGCACGATGATTTTGATCTCGTTGATGAGATCTTTCAGAAAGACTTTACCGATCGCTGGAAGAAACCTTTTGAAAAACCGCGCCCCAATCGCCACATTCTGAGTCCGGAACGATCTCTTGGCTCCGTGATCAAATTATTTACTCCTGCGGGTGACTATTCCAATGCGTACAATACTTGGATCGAAACCATCCCGCAACGCATTAAAGATCTCATCTACTTCATCAAGCGGCAGTACAAAGTGGATTGGGGAGAGGAGTGGCGGGAGCACTTTTCAGTAGACCGGGTAAATGGTGTGGCAGGGAATGAACTGAAATTTGAGGATCAAAAATTGGAAGCGTACTATTTACGTGTTGGTAGAGATATCGACAAGTCACGAAGAATTTTTCAATTGAGGAGTGACTTTGGCGCCGCACAGAAAGTGCAATTTGAAGATGATATTACCGCATCCATAGTTGTGAATAGTCCAGATCTTGAGCACCTAAATCCGGACTACAATCAACCGGGTATCAAATTTGTGAAAAATTGTGAAGCCCGACTTTTTCAAAGGCCCGACGATTGCGTCCATAAAGGATATGACCAGCAGGGGGAAGCAGATCTCTCCAGCCCAGACAGTTTTATATCCAATTTCGAACCGCTCACTCGCAATGAGATTGTAAACATCAAGCAAGACACCATCGGATTCGAACGCTACACCGAACCTGTTCAGGATCTCATCAACAACTATCTGGAAAAAGTGAAACCACGATATCTGGTGGTGCCTTCAGATTCGAGAATTGTTGATGGCAAACCCACTAAGAATCCCAGATATCTTCAAACGAGGCCTGATCTTGTCCATCCAGAGCAGGCGTATCTAGCTGCGTTGCGCACAGGTTTTCATCGACAAGTACCCTATGGCAAGCCGGTACATTTGCCAGTCAATGCTGTGCTTCCCGGTCGTCGCAACAATCCCGCTGATAAAGCCAACAATGTACCGCCACTGGCAGTCTATAGTCCGATTCATTATCAAGATCTGCCAGAACTATTTGTTGATTTCATCGCAAGCGTAACGGGAAAATCTCCATCGACTACGGGCTTTGGATCGGAGGGTGCGCTTACCAAGGGACCCTTCAATATGTTGCTGCCCGCGGCCGATCTAAACAATGCACTCTTGTCCTATATCCTTACGGGGTATCATGGATTTTCATCAGCTGCTGGATTTGTAGGCCCCAAGTACCGTGTGGATCATGATATCTCTTTACTTATTCCTGAGATTTGGTGCCGCATGCAGGTTAAGGAGAGACAGCCAGAATATCTCATTAGTGAAGGCTATATGGAAAAGATCGCTGATGTTGAATTTTTGGGTAGGACCATCTCGACGAGTTTGCTGGGCTATCGAATTACCCGAAAATTTGTGCATCATTTCTTTGGGCGGATTTTCAGCAATCCCCATGACGTGATTACCGACGATATGCTTGCCCCGGAAGTGCAAGATCTTGAGGCCTTTGTGGCTTCTATCGATAATTTATCCCTCACTCAAAAAAGAGTGGCCGAAGGATTTATGACCGACGGCACCTACGAACAATTATGTCCGCCCTTGCAAGGATTGGTAAAAATCATGGTCGAGGGCTCATACAATGGAATGGATCGTTCGGACCCCGAATTTCGAAAATTATTTACCCGGGAAAATGTACTCTCGAGTACATGGTATCAAAAACGGTTGAAAGTAAAACAAGAGCGAGACATTGCATTGTGGAAAAAACACATTGACTATCTCCAGCATTTCTTGCTAAAGAAAAATTACTCTGAAACCTCAAATAAACTAGGAATCCCGACCAAGCTTAAGAAGGCACAATCACAGCTTGAGGAGGTGACCAGCAGCAATTACTTAAAACAATTAAAGGGAACTTTGGGTGCTGATCCACTTGGGACTGACGAATAAGTTTCTCATTTAGACAAAAGAACCAGTATAAATGGGGAAGTTATTATTCAGTTCCTTAGCTAGCATTTTATTGGATTGGTACGTTGTCAGTAAGAAATAAATATTTATTGGTGTTTATGAAAAAAAGTAGTCACTATTGTGAAATCCTTCTTCCTTTGCTCATTTCCATGTTTAGCTATGATGGACTGGCACAGGAATCTTTTGTGATGACTCAAATCGGACCCAATAATCTCCTCGAGACACCTTGGGATCTAAACTATGGGCCGGACGGCTATCTCTGGGTCAGCGAGAGATCAAAAGGGGTGATAGTGAGAGTTCATCCGGAAACTGCAGCGCGTGATGAACTTATTCAAATTTCTGACTTTTCTTCCACCGCATCTCAGGATGGTCTATTGGGAGTTGCTATTCCCAAAGATCTGCTCGATGGCAATCCATTTGTTTACTGTTCTCACACCTATCTTGTGTCAGGTGAACGCAAGCAAAGATTGATTCGATTGACTTTTGAACAAGCAGGGGATGATGCCACTTTATCTGATCCGCAAACGCTGATTGAAAACCTTCCAGCAAGCAACGATCACAACTCAGGGCGCTTAGTTTTTGGACCCGATGATAAACTCTACTATACGATCGGTGATCAGGGCGGAAATCAGAACCGTAATTATTGCAACCCAATTTTGTCTCAGGTATTACCGACTCAGCAAGAAATCGATTCCATGGATTGGTCTCACTATCCTGGAAAAATATTGCGACTAAATACGGATGGCTCCATACCGGAGGATAATCCGATGATCGATAGTGTGCGGAGCCATATTTTTTCTTACGGGCACCGCAATCCTCAGGGATTGGACTTCAGCAGCAGTGGTCTTTTATATGCTGACGAGCACGGGCCCAATACAGATGACGAGGTCAACATGATCAGTGCTGGGGGCAATTACGGCTGGCCAAATATTGTGGGCTATCTGGATGATCAATCGTATGACTATTGTGACTGGTCGTCACTGCCCAACTGTGCTGATGTGAACTATGCCAATGGGACCTGCCCGCCGGGGGCCACGTTCTTGGAAGAAAGTGGTGCCGATCTTG
>CAJQNM010000044.1 GCA_905479665.1 uncultured Saprospiraceae bacterium | reverse complement strand
CCCTGGTACGATTCGTGGGCAGCTCGAATTTTCTGGTTGCTGTTATTCAGCACGGTGCTTGGCGGTATTCTATTCTTCTTAAGACATCGTCAGCGATTGCAGTTGCAGCTGCAGTTTCAAGCAGTAGAATCTGAACAATTGCGAAAATTGGATGCCTCCAAGTCGGATTTTTTCACTCAGATATCACACGAATTTAGGACACCATTGACCGTGATTCTCGGCATGACGGAGCAAATCACTACAGAAGTGACGAGCTCACCAGCAGTGACACGTTCTCTGGAAGCAATTAATCGAAATAGTCAGATTTTGTTAAAGCAGATCAATCAAATATTGGATCTAAGTAAGCTTCGGGACAAGTCAATAACACTAAATATGATTCAAGGCGAAGTAATCCACTATTTGAAATATCTCCTTGAGTCCTTACAAGCTCATGCTGAAAGAAAATCAATTGATCTGCAATTCGAAGCCACAGATGAGATAGTCATGGACTATGACCCAGAACGTCTTCGAGATATATTTCTAAATATTTTATCGAACGCAATCAAATACTCAGCGCCGGAAAGTTCGGTATGGATTCGAGCTAGCAAAATCAATTCAGAAATGGACGAGAGCTTCTTGCAAATAACCGTTCGGGATGAGGGAGTTGGTATAGAATCTGACGATATCGAGCAGATCTTTGAGGCCTATTATAGGGGCAAGAATGCAACGGCATCGGGGAGCGGTCTCGGACTTGCTACCTCGCAAAGATGGGTTCAAGCCATGGGTGGACGTATATACGTGGAGAGTAAATTGGGGCAAGGGTCTGTATTTACGGTACTGCTGCCCATAACGAATTCTGCTATTGAAGCAGTAAACAGTCTTGCCGCATCTTCACGTGATGGGAAGGGTCAAAGTGATTTACTTCAGGCCCACGATCATCATGACGAGAGACCTCAAATTTTGGTCGTAGATGACAATGAAGATGTTCTGAGCTACCTCCGTTTTTGTCTATCAGACTACCATGTAATTCTGGCCACTGATGGTCAGGCCGCCTTGGACTTAGCAATAAACACTGTGCCTGATCTGGTGGTATCTGATGTCATGATGCCGCAAATGGATGGTTATGAGCTCTGTCAAGCCCTACGATCCCGAGACGTGACCAGCCATATACCCGTCATATTGCTGACCGCAAAGGCCACTCAAGGTGAAAAGAACCTCGGCCTTCGGCATGGCGCTGATGCATATTTGACAAAACCTTTTGATCGCACTGAACTTCTAATTCGGGTGGAAAAACTCTTGGATCGCCAGAGAGATCTCCAAAAACAATTGGTGGAACTAGCACCAACTTCTAGTGAAGAGACGACCCCAGTGAGTCTTGTGGAGCATGAGTTTTTGGATCGTATCAGGACATACATTTCGGCACATTTGACGGAAGAATTCACCGTCATTGACTTGGCAAACCAGATGCATCTTAGTCGAGTTCAACTCTACCGTAAGGTAAAGGCCCTTACTGGGAGATCGACTGCCGTTTTTATTCGACTGATACGACTACAGCATGCAAGAGAAATGCTAAAACGTGGATTTTCGGTGTCAGAGTCTGCGTATGCCACCGGTTTCAACGACCCCAGCTATTTCAGCAGGACGTTCAAAGAGGAGTTTGGTAAAATTCCGTCGCAATTACTAAATAGTTGATTACCGCTTTTGAGACCGCTGTTACCTATTCCATTTTCGTCCAATAGCAAATTCCACAGAGACAAAAATACGAACTGGCCGGAACGAGTAGACGGCTTGCAAATCATTGGGATAGCCTGTTTCAACAGGGCAGATGTATCATAGATGCTCAATTATGAATCATAAGTACGGCTATCGAGAAATCTATCACTGCACCTTTACATAGAGGAGAATGACATGTTGGAAAAATAATTTCTAACTGGAGAATCATCCCTTCTACTTGGAGGATCCAATTTTTGGAAAAATGATCTTGGGTGCATCTGGAAGCGGAAGGATACCAAGAAGTCCTTCACTGATTGACTTAAGGAAATAAAATGATCATGATTAACCAATACATTATTCCTTTGTTATTTCTTGGAGCGACGCAGGTCGGGGCTCAATCTATGTCTTCCTCGGTGATCGCCTTGGCGGGTGGCTTCGAGACTACACGCACTGGCCTGTCGGTAAGTTGGACCCTAGGAGAGCCCGTCGTGGATCCAGTCCGAACCAGCAATGCAATTTTATCGCAGGGCTTCCAACAACCTACAATAGCTTTGAATACGGGGTATATTCATCCAGAGTGGTCACATGGAATCGATGTGTTTCCCAATCCAATTTCAAATTCGATCTCCATCACGACCACCTACCCGGAAGCCTTGCGGTATCGGCTAGTCTCTTCGGTAGGAACAGTGCTCCAGGAAGGGCATTGGCAAAATAAAGTAGAATTAGACACCCAGGCTATCCCAACTGGTATCTATGTGCTTTATGTGACAGAAAATCACTCCGTTGTCAGAAGTGAAATTCTCATTAAGCCCAACTAATGCAGGTCCCATACATTTTCCTATCCCTTCTGATGCTTTTTCCGGCAATGAGCTGGACGCAGAGCCCTGCCACTGCTCCTGAGCCAACCGATAAACAAAAGGTATTTCCTGGAAGGACCATTGTAGCCGTTGGCGCAAAAGACTGCAGCAATCTAGATAACTCCGATCCAACTCTTATCATTGACATGACGATGCTCATGCTTCGTGATTTCGAGAACCACAACACAGCAGTTGAGATGGCTGGATACATCTGCGAAATAATTATTGGCAATGACGTGTGGACGATCGTAGATTCTGCTGTTGTCACAGGCTATGAGGTGGACATTTTTCATGGAAGTAAATGCCAAGGAGATGCCATTTGTCATAGTGATACGAGCTGGATCTTCAAGGCGTTTGAACCCGCCGAAATAAACGAATCAGAAATGGTATTTCTCGACATGACCAGACACGATGGTGGCGTCATGGCCAATCTTTTCGAACAATGTCCATGCGAAGGAACTAGAGAAAAAGCGCTTAGTCGGAGGACTATTGTCAACTATAAAATGTATCGATCCCGTACGGAACTTGGTCAGACGGAGACCAGAGAGTTTGAAGGGTATTGCACGTTCTGCGAACCATGTCAACTGGAAGGGAACTAACTACAAAACCATAAAATTTAATTTTTTGCCTACAAAATATCTTCTTATGAAATCTAAATCATTACATCTTCTTTTCTTTCTCGTAATCTCAGCTTCAGCTATCTTCTCACAAATACCTGGATTCAATTATCAGGCAGTACTTCGCGATGCGCAGGGGGACATCATGGCCAACGCGGATATGAAGATTCACTTTTCACTGATCGATGAGATGGGGGCTGTGCTCTTCAAGGAAGTGCATGACTTAAGCACCAACGAATTTGGTCAGATCAATGCTTTAGTCGGTTCAGGCACAAACGAGCAGGGTAATTTTGCTGACATTACCGGTGTGTCCCAATTGACCATTCAAATTGAGGCTGAGCTTCCAGGTGAACCGGACATTGTGGATTTTGGGACAGCACCAGTAGGGACCGTACCGTACGCTTTATATGGGGCTGACGAAGATGCCGATCCAGTAAATGAAATGCAGCATATTTCTTCGGCCGGGGATTCATTGATGCTTAGCGGAACTCCAGGATTGCCCCTAAATAATATCAACTATTGGCAGAAGACCGATAGCAGCTTTTCTTTGCAGTTCGACGAGGAAGGAACACAAAGATCGGCTGGCCAGTCGCTATTCGAGTACCGTAGAAATCGCTTACGCAATCTATCCGATTATGGCCCAGCTGAGGCATATACATGCTCCTGGGGAGAGGCATCGAGATTTAGAGATAGAAGTGTTTTTTCAAATGCTTCTACTGCTTCTGACTTCAATCAGGCCGATGAGAACCAGTTTTCTGTCGCAGCTCTTGCACCTAACATGTATAATGCCTGCTCTTCCAATGAGAGTCAAGCCTTTGTGGTTAAGCGCGCACAAAACTCCATTAGTACATTATTCTTATCGGAAAATAAGTCAGTAGAAGAGAAAGGAATGATAAATGAAGGTACTATCACCCAAATGGAAAGAAATGGCTTTGACGATGGAATTAATTTTTGTGAAAAGCTCTTTGACGCAGTTTTTGCCCTAGGTTCGGCTGTATTCAGTGATGATGGTCAAGGACGGTCTCTGGAAGGTGAATTTGGAGGTACTTCCTCGACAGCTAACCACCTGGGACTAACATCTCTTTCCGGAGCACTTCCTGGCTCCGACCTTACTACAGGTTTTCAAATTATATTTAATGGCCTAAATCTTGGAACTGTATCTACCATCAATGGAGAATCCGCCGGAACAACGACTACTCACGGCGAAAACGGACAAAACAATACCTTGGCAGGGACTTTTGCTGGCACACCAAATCATGGTGCGTATATGGTCTTTGGTGAAGATGGCACTGCTCCTACTGCTTATTTGCGCAGCACAGCCACCGTTTCGGAAGTTGCAGCAAACGTAGTTACCATGCTCACCGAGGCACCTGGTCGATCATCACAGGTTGCAGCATTTTCCGCACCGATGGGAGGTGAGGCAGCGGCATATGATCGCGGAACTGCCACCCTGGTGAACGGAGAGGCCAGCGTGACTTGCCCGGAGCACTTCCAATGGGTAGCCGATGAGCAGTCCATGACGGTTACTATCACACCACTTTCTGCGGAGTCGAAAGGGATTGCAGTTATCGAAAAGGCCGCCGGAGGATTCAAGGTCAAAGAATTAAATGGGGGATTGGGGAATTACGCATTTGACTATATGGTCATGTGCAAGCGCAAAGGATATCAGGACTATCAGGTGCTCAGGGATAAGAAGGAGGTGGTGCCCACCCAGGCATCAATGAAAAATATTCCACGCGGAAAGATTAGCAGTATTCGCGAATTGTACAAATAGTTCAAGCGCGATTTCAAGTAAAGATTGTTTGGTATACGAACCTTGGTCGAGTCCAATGCCAAAATAGTACGATCAATTAAGTGCCAGTATATTCTATTCTTTAAATCTACTTTGATCTTCAAGCGGCGGCAGTGAATAGACATGTCATGTGGCTTCCGCCTCCATAAAACATCTTTTTCAGTGACCGAGATCAGGTGCTGTATTACTACACATTACATGTCTGGTACGGACTATTATTGCGGCCCTGTTTTTTCAGGCTGCTTTGATCTTCGAATGGCGGCAGCGAATAGACATGTCATGTGGCTTCCTCCTCC
>CAJQNM010000043.1 GCA_905479665.1 uncultured Saprospiraceae bacterium | reverse complement strand
GTTGTACTTCTGATTCTGCACCTGGAGAGAAAGAAAACTAAGAACAAACTAAATATGAAAGTTGCCGTAGCCCAGTTTGAACCGAGAGATGGAGATAAAGCATACAACCTTGCTGTGATCGAGCGACTGGTGGGCAAGGCAAAAGAAGCAGGTGCAGACGTGGTAAGCTTTCATGAGATGTCGATCACGGCATACACCTTCACCAAAGACCTAAGTCTCTCAGAGATCACTGCGTTGGCAGAGCAGGTACCGACAGGACCTAGTACCCAACAACTGATTGAAATTTCAAACAAATACGAAATAGCCATTCTGGCTGGTTTGGTCGAAAAGGAAGAGGATAAAATCTACAACACCTACCTCTGCATACATGAAGGGCAACTAGTGCGTAAATTCAGGAAGCTTCATCCCTTCATCAGTCCGTTTATGACTGCCGGTGATGAGTATGTTGTTTTCGACCTGCTGGGGTGGAAATGTGGAATCTTAATTTGCTACGACAATAATATCATTGAAAACGTGAGAGCGACCACCCTCCTGGGAGCAGAACTCATCTTTGCGCCTCATGTGACAGGCTGTACTCCCTCGGCGATGCCGGGTAGAGATTATGTTGACGATAAATTCTGGCAAAATCGTGAAGCAGATCCCGTCTCCTTGCGATTGGAATTTGATGGGCCAAAAGGAAGAAGGTGGCTCATGCGCTGGTTGCCAGCCAGAGCGTATGACAATGGAGTGTACTATGCCTTCACAAACCCGATCGGCTATGATGGAGCACATCTTAAAAATGGCAACTCGATGATTATTGACCCGTATGGAGAGGTGCTATCCGAGATTAAATCCTTTGACGATGAAATTACCATCGCAACCATAACCAAGGATAAAATTCCCCTTTCTGGCGGTTTCAGATATAGAAATGCAAGACGCCCAGAATTGTATGGCAACATAATTGCAAGAGATCACAAATCCAGCTTCAAACCTGTTTGGATCGATAAAGGCAATGCATAAATTGGGATAAAAGAAATAAAATCACATAGTGAATGAATCAATCCAATAATATAGGTATACCAAAAGCTCTGGCAAAACTGCAAGCAAAATGTGCCGAGATCGGATTTAACATGCCCTCAGATCTGTACATCGGTACACTGCTCAAGACATTGATCACCTCAAAACCCAAGTCCCGCATACTCGAGCTGGGCACGGGCATTGGCCTTTCACTATGCTGGATGATCGATGGCCTTGATGAAGAATCACAATTGATTACCCTTGACAATGATCCCAAGCTGATAAAAATAGCGCAAGGCTTCTTTGGCGCCGACCAAAGAGTTGACATCGTGTGCGCTGATGGCACGCAATGGATCAAAGACTATCAGGGCGAAGACTTTGATCTCATATTTGCAGATGCCTGGCCCGGAAAGTACAGTGAAACGGAAGAAACGCTCAATCTGGTTCGCCCAGGTGGATTTTATGTCGTCGATGATATGAGCACGCAACCGAATTGGCCCGATGGTCATCAGGATCATGTGGACAATTTGGTTCATTACCTGGAAGGTCGTTCAGATTTCTCAATGACCAAAATGGAGTGGTCTACCGGAATCGTATTGATGACGAGGAAAGCATCAGTGTAAACAGCCTGTCGATGCCTGCTCGAGCTGGATCACAAACGCTTGGTTCATCTAGGAACCAAGGTTGGCAGTTTCACTCATAAAGATATCACACCAATCTTATTAGAACTATATCTGCATTTTAAGCTCGATCTATCGTGCTTATATACTATATTTGAGGCTAATAAGCATAAATATGCTCAATAGAATCTCTAAAGAACAGATTCTGGATCGGATCCGATTTGAGAATCCATGGTGGGTCGATGGGCACATTGAATCTGATATCGCCGATATGCCGATAAGGCTCTATTTTGATCTGTTCCGACCCCTGGCATACGAACGTGACATCAGAAGGGCTGTAGTGCTGATGGGGCCACGGCGAGTAGGAAAGACTATTTTGCTATACCATCTAGTGGAGGACATGATTCAAAATGGGATGGATCCCAAGAAGATCATCTTCATCACGATTGAAAATCCGATCTACAACAATATACGCCTTGAACAGCTATTCACTTATGCCAAGGAGGCGACCGGTCTTGCAGACAAATCTGACTGGTTTATAATTTTCGACGAGATACAGTATTTCAAGGACTGGGAGGTCCATCTCAAGACGCTGGTCGATAGTTACCGGAAGGATAAATTCATCGTTTCGGGTTCCGCAGCGGCTGCCCTAAATTTTGCCAGTACAGAAAGTGGAGCTGGTCGTTTCACCGACTTTCTCCTCCCTCCCTTCACTTTTCATGAGTATATCTTCCTGAAAGGTCTTGATCATTTAATGAAACCCTATCATCTGACTTGGAATGGTCACATTGCAGAATTCTATTCGTCTGCTTATTTGCCTGAATTAAATAACCACTTCATCGACTACATTAATTTTGGTGGTTACCCGGAAGTTATTTTCTCCGAAAGGATCCAGGCCAATCCAGGGCGCTACATCAGGCAGGATATCATCGACAAAGTTTTATTGAGAGACCTTCCCAGCCTCTATGGAATCAAGGATACACGAGAACTGAATTTTCTCTTCACAACTATTGCCTTCAATACGGGCAATGAGTTCTCTCTTGAGACTTTGAGTAGAGAATCTCAGGTCACGAAGGCACTAATAAAAAAATACCTTGAATATCTGGAAGCCGCCTATCTAATTAAAACTGTCAGAAGAATCGATCAAAGTGGAAAGCGTTTCAAGCGAGACAATTTTTTCAAAATTTACCTGACCAATCCTTCCCAAAGAAGCGCTCTATTTTCTCCCATATCTGCCACCGATGAATTAATTGGCAATCAGGTCGAAACTGCAATATTCTCACAATGGATGCATCGAGACTGGTTTACCCCATGGTATGCACGGTGGAAAAACGGGGAGGTAGATATGGTTGGCCTCAGTGACAAATCGCTAAAACCGACTTGGGCGCTTGAGATCAAGTGGACCAATCGATATTTCGATAAGCCCGGTGAATTAAAGAGTCTGTACAAATTTTGTCTGGAAAATGATATTAAAACACCAATCGTCACGACAATAGACAAGGAAGGCACCATTGAGCACAAGGGACTTTCCATCCAGTTCTTGCCCTCTGCAGCCTATGCCTATACGGTAGGAATCAATACCTTGATCCAAAAGAAAGAGACCTAGAAGAGCACATGAACCAAATCATTTCCACAGAATTGGGTCCAATTGAGTATTCCAGTGTTGGGTCTGGACAGCCACTGCTCTTCTCCATGGCGGCCACGCCAATTGCCACGAAACCCGATTTATTGGTGATTCGAAGACTGAAATATCATGAGGAGCAAGAGTAATATCCAATTAAATCTTTCTGTCGCTGAGCGAAAAACCCTACGAAAAAACAAGGTGAAGAAATCCGAAATATTGGACTACACCGCTATCGAATTGGAGCAATTAATGAATATTTCTGCGACCAGAGCGAAGGAGATTCATGCCTACGCAGATTTTCAAAGAATTCCATCCATCGGTATCGAATTTGCCAAAGACCTGGTGTTCTTGGGCTACCATCGTGTCCATGAGTTAGTGGGAAAACACGGTGCACAATTGACCGACGAGTTTGAAAAAAAGCAAGGGTGCAAAACCGATCCTTGTGTAGAAGACCAATTTAGATCGGAGGTGGATTTTGCCGAAAATGGCGACTACTCAAAAAAATGGTGGGACTTTACCACCGAAAGGAAGAGATACCGAAAAGGAATCGGCTACCCCAAAGATCGGCCAAATGCAAGACGCCTTTCCTAAATCCTAATCATATCCCTTAGTCTGTCCAAGGGGCCATGGCCCCTTGCTGTAGAAAAAGATGAAATCAGTTGGACATTCTCTGAGCAATGGGTCATGACCCATTGGAGTTGTGTAAAAGATACTGCCGTTTTTGATATTTCTGTCCACGGGGACATGGCCCCTTGCCATCTATGATCACGTGCCCTTTTAGTACTTTGCAATTGATGAGTGAGATAGATGTGCGTACGGTAGATGTCGTCCAATACCTTAAGCCATTGAGGGAAGGAGGATC
>CAJQNM010000042.1 GCA_905479665.1 uncultured Saprospiraceae bacterium | reverse complement strand
GATCTAGAACCGGAGGACGTCTATGAAGGGAGTGGTTTTGTCGACAAAGAGATTGAGTCAACTAAAAGAGAACAGTGGCATGCTCACAGTATGATACCATGATCCGGCTTTCAATAACTCATATTCAATCTTTCACTTCCTATGACCACAAATACAAGTGACAGCAAGAAAGCTACCTGAAAAATCTTACCCCCCCAATTGCATTGTAGACCTACATTTAACGCGAATAAAAATCGTTCGCGGTCTGCAACTCGATTTAGGGTTTGAGGAAGGGCCAGCAGGAATTTCTGATTTTCCGCCCGGAAAATTGGGCCATCTTTATTTATGGGATTAAATTTCGCTAGTCTTCGATGATTCTCTTGAGCTGAATCATCGCAACGTGATCAAAGCTTTTTAATTAAGATAATTACGGGATTGGGAGCAAAAAATCCGGAACAAAATAAACTCGCAGATTCACTCGTCTTCGCTCTTCGTTTTCTCGAAACCAGCTAGTTAGGCCGGTACTCTAGGTGTCGGTGAAGCTCGGACACTATTTTGCTCTATTCGGATTCTTCACCCCCAATCCCTAAAATTCGTAAGGCGGAATAATTACCAAGTCCCGTCTGAGATTTGACAACAGTGTGGGCTCTGTAGTCCCCCCAAGAACCAGTTCTGTTGTGCAAAACTAGGTCGTAATTCGAGAAAAAGGAAAACAGCATTTTATGGATGTTCTGGGCGTAATGATTTGAATATAAGTGACTTACTAAAAGAAATAGATGGTTTCAAATTCAATTAGAGGTGCCATGGAGCGCCGAAAGTTGGGTAAGATAACCCTCTCAGCGTCCCATTTTTCTTTCAGAGTATGAGCTGGCTCAATTCATGCAGGTATCTTGGTACCTCCACTAAGGGGTCAGCGGCTTCTTCATATTCAAGAACGACATATCCTCGGTAATTTGCTGTCTTCAATATGGATATCAATTTTTCCAAATCTGCCGGCTCTTTTTCTCCATTTACTGGAATGACGACTTTGATTTGGGCATTGACCGCATAGGGTGCTATTCGGGCTAGGTCTGCATATGGATCAGGAGTTACTGCTAAATTTCCACTATCCAGATTTGCGCCAAACCATGGTGAGTCCACCGACTCTATTATTTGCAAGTATCGATCTATATCAGTGGTAAAGTCATGGTTTTCCATGGCGAGAATCATTCCTTTCGTAGCGGCATAGCTACAGGCAGTTTCTAAATTGGCGATGATGTTTCTGACAGCATCATCCTTATCCATTTCCTTGGCTGGATTGCCAGCAAAAACTCGAATCACCGGCACTCCCATATATGCATAGGTATCAATCCATTGTTTGGTGTATTCCATCTGCTTAGCCAGCTCTGGACTATCAGGTGCATGAGAAAAATTGTTGCCAATCGCTCCGCCGGTTATATCTAGTCCGAGCAAGTGCGCATGACGTTTTAGGTTATACGCATGCTCATTGGTGCACGGATTGGGTAGAAAATAGGAAGTTAGTTCGACACCGCTTACTGGCCATTTCGTCGCCATTTTCATGAAATCTTCCATCTGGATTTCTCCTTTGGCATTCGCATCACTTCTATAATTTGGCAAAAGAGACCGCAGGGAATATGCCGCCACACTCAGTTTCAGACCGGTTGCGGCGGTCATGTCTTGTGACGTAGTTATCACATTTTTCGCAGATGCTTTACAGGCAGTGAGACCGATGGCACTCAAAGCAACGAAGTTTCTTCTATTCATAGGAAAGGGAATTTTTCTTAGTGAGCTAGGTATAAAATTATCGATAAATATGGGAGCCACTTCCAAAATAGGAATTTATCTAGGTCTCCCAATCCCCTTACTTGCCATGTGAGACTTGCATTTTTATTTAGACGGTCTTATCTGGGAGTGCTGCAGTAATAAGAAGAGCGCCCTATGGGCGTTTTTTTTTCTCACATTCGATAAGATATCAATTGTAAGAAATCACTAATTACAGGTCACATCCCGATGAATTAATCGTCAGATTGCCACTGGTTGATGCCGCCTACTGTGACTAGTTCAAAATCATCTGGACTCAAAGTCAAAGCCAGATCATAGAATGCTTGCCAACCTACATCCATCCCATCGACGTTAAACCCTAGGACGTTGGGGGGTTGTAGCTTGAGTGGTCCACGAACTGCCACTGTTAGTGGACTGGTACAGACCGAAATTCGGTGGCTTGCCAATCCAGCTCGCCACCATGGAACATTCTCTAGTTCGCAGTAGCGAGATAGTGGTTCCCAAGCACAGAGCGAAGCGTAGAGATTGGCAAGCGCGGTAAATGATCACACGCTAAACACTTACGAGCCCCTTGAAAGCAACCCCTCAGGATATCTTATTCACTACCTCATACTCGGCAGGATCAGTCGGTTTGTCAGCATTGGGAAACGGATCTACGGTAGGCCTGGCTCTAGCAGGCGCGGAAAGATTCAACCACGTTGCGTTGCAGACAGACTGATTTGAATCTTTACGTCATACTCCCCAGGATCAGTCGGTTTATCCGCATTCGGAAACGGGTCTACCGTCAAAAGTCTAAACGCCAGACCTTCAATGTTGTCACTGTGCTTGCATTCATCGGAATCTCCAAGGCACAGCCTGAATGGAAAAATCAAATCTCCTGAGCGCAACCACAAATCAACCACAACCTCGCCCGCCCAAACGCATTCTACATTCAGGGGACAGCGGCTATCCGAAATACTATCTAGGCAGAGTTTGTACTGCCCACTGATCGCTTCGCACTGATTCAGCGAGAGCGTGACCTCCTCTTTTAAGAAGTCGGGCTCCTCCTCTTCGCAGGCATAAGACGCAAACAGGGAGACTAGAATAA
>CAJQNM010000041.1 GCA_905479665.1 uncultured Saprospiraceae bacterium | reverse complement strand
CCTAAATCAGATCGGACAGGCACAGGTACTTTGAGTGTTTTTGGTCACCAAATGCGGTTTGACCTATCAGAGGGCTTTCCAATGGTGACTACGAAAAAACTGCATCTCAAGTCAATTATTTACGAATTGTTGTGGTTTCTGCAAGGCGACACCAACATCAAATATCTGCAAGAACACGGCGTGCGTATTTGGAACGAGTGGGCAGATGCAGCGGGAGATTTAGGACCTGTCTATGGAGAGCAATGGCGCAGTTGGGACAGCGGCAATGGAGAGGCGATTGATCAAATTGCACTCGCTATTAAGCTCATTCGTAACAATCCAGATTCACGACGCATCATAGTCAATGCCTGGAATGTGAGTGATCTGTCAGAAATGGCGCTCTCACCCTGTCACTGTTTGTTTCAATTTTATGTGGCGGATGGTCGACTATCTTGCCAGCTCTACCAACGTTCAGCCGATGTGTTTTTGGGCGTCCCATTTAATATTGCCAGCTATGCTTTGCTGACAGAGATGATGGCTCAGGTCTGTGATTTGCAGCCTGGAGAGTTCGTACATACTTTCGGAGATGTACATCTCTACAACAATCATATTGAGCAAGCCAGATTGCAATTGCAACGTGAGCCCCGACCGCTGCCGCGACTTGAAATAGCGCGACGGGTTGAGGCAATCGATCAATTTGAATACACAGATTTTAAACTATATAATTACGATCCACACCCGCACATCAGGGCTAAGGTAGCCGTGTAGTTGTTTGGATTAAATCTAAATAGATAACCGCAAGACCCATGATTGTTAAGAGACTAGAACGAATTGTATTTTCGCGCTATCGTACCGATCGCATGCTTAAAAGTTGAAAAAGGGATGATATTTAACTCCTTCATTGTCAGAATCTCACGTTGCCTTCTAGCCTTTTGTGTGGCCTTTCAGTTGTCTGCACAGGAAGCTACTCCTCAGATCATCGAGGGTGATCCCATCGTGCAAGAGAGTGCGCCAGCCCCTGCGGATGGTGGTGGCCCCGTAGTGGTCAGTGCCGATAACGGCAAGACACTCTTCCGAAATCACTGCGCTACTTGTCACAACAAGAATATGGTTGCGGCTATGACTGGACCTGCGCTGGGTGGAGTGCAAGAACGCTGGTCTGACTATCCAATCGAAGATCTCTACACTTGGATAAAGAGCTCGGCCGCACTGATTGCGACTGGTCATCCACGTGCTGTGCAAGTGTACAACGATAACAATAGGGGTTTGATGCAGGATTTCCCGCAACTTTCGGATGCGGACATCACTGATATCCTGGCCTACGTTGATGGAGTATACACAGGAACGTATGGTGCCACTGCAGTCGCTAGTGGAGGAGCGGTAGCGGGGGCAGCAGATGAGAACTCCAGTACAAAGGCGTACTACTACATTATCATCGCTTTTCTTGCATTGCTTGCTTTGGTACTCACCAAGGTGCTAAGCAATCTGCGCTTCCTTGCAGATCGAGAAGCGGGTGTGGCCACCAAGGGTCCACGATCGGTTTGGTCAATACTGACATCCAAGGGCATGATTTCACTTTTACTATTTGCCTTGGTTGTTTTGGGAGGGTACATGACGGTAAACAATGCCATCGGGCTGAACCGCCAACAGAATTATCAACCGGAACAACCCATTGCTTTTTCTCACGAGACGCATGCTGGCTTGCACCAGATAGACTGTCAATATTGTCATGATGGTGCCCGCCGCAGTAAGCATTCCGTTATTCCGGCCACCAATACCTGTATGAATTGCCACCAGGCTATCAAAATAGGATCAAAGCATGGCACGGCAGAGATCACCAAGATCTTTGCGGCCTCCGGCTTCAATCCAAATACAGGTCAAGATAAGTACATCGAGAACTACGATTCGCTGAGTGAAGATGAAATCAAAGCCATCTACACCACGTGGATAGCCAATAATTATGTGATGGAAAATGGTAAGCTCGATCGTAAAGGAGAGCGCATCATTGAGGATCAGTGGGAGGGAATCAAGTCATCGCTGACTTCTGAAACCAAACCTCGCATCCAGGGTCCGATCGAATGGGTGCGTATCCACAACCTGCCAGATCATGCCTACTTCAATCATTCGCAGCATGTCACGGTGGGCGAGGTAGAATGCCAGACTTGTCACGGACCCGTCGAAGAGATGGAAGTGGTAGAACAATACTCGCCATTGTCAATGGGATGGTGTATAAACTGTCACCGTGAGACAGATGTCAAATTTGCAGACAATCCGTACTACTCGACCTACACAAAATACCACGAAGAGCTTAAGGATGGCAGTAGACAGAGTGTGACGGTAGAAGAAATCGGAGGTTTGGAATGTCAAAAATGTCACTACTAAAACGAGGCCGACACTTATGAAACAAGAAGAAAACGTCTGGATAAGCCCCGAAGATCTTGGTAGGGATCAGGATCTGGTTAAGGAGAGCCAGCAAGAATTTTACAACTTGCCGATTCTCAATCAGCTTGCCGACGAGCAGGTGATGGAGCAAGATTCGGCCGGAACTGGTCGTCGAGACTTCTTAAAATATTTGGGTTTTAGTTTGGGAGCTGCTACGCTGGCAGCTTGTGAAACGCCAGTGCGAAAGGCTCTTCCATACGTGGTGAAGCCAGACAGTATCGTGCCAGGAGTCGCGACCTACTATGCGTCAAGCTTTGTACGCGGTGGAGATTTTTGCCCCATCATTGTGAAGACTCGAGAAGGAAGGCCCATTAAGATCGAAGGGAACACGATGTCACCCCTCACTGAAGGCGGAACTTCGGCACGTGCACAGGCATCCGTGCTGGATCTCTATGACGTAGGTCGATTGCGTGGTCCGCTGAAGAAGGGAGCAGGTATGACTGAGACAAGCAGTTGGGCCGACCTTGACAAAGAAATTATTGCCAGCCTTCGTGGCGGCAAAGTGCGGATATTGACGCATACCAACATGAGCCCTTCAGAGCAGCACGCCTTTGAGTTGCTCTCAGCGCAAGCAAGTGATGCAAAAGTTGTGACCTACGATCCCATTTCAGCAGCTGGCATTCTGCAAGCCAATCAAGAGTCATTTGGCGTTGCTTCCCTACCTGGATATCGCTTTGATCAAGCTGATCTGGTGGTCAATTTTGGTGCTGATTTTCTCGGTACTTGGATATCACCGGTCGAATTTGCCAATCAATTTAGCAAGCGGCGCAAGATCAAGGATGCCGATGGGTCAAAAATGTCTCGTTTGGTGCAGTTTGAAAGCAACATGTCATATACCGGTTCAAATGCCGATCATCGCGTGCTCATCAGACCCAGTGAACAAGGCCTTGCGATTGCAAAATTGCATCATGCCATAGTCGGGGGAGGCAGTGCGAGTGGCACTTTGAGTAATCCCAAGGCAGAATCCGCGATTCGTACGTTGGCCGCCGATCTAAAGGCAGCTGCAGGCCATAGTCTCGTGCTCTCTGGATCAAATAATAAGGCAGAACAATTGTTGATCAATGCGATCAACCAATCTCTGGGTAACTATGGTACAACGTTGTCCATGGAAAATCCTTCCAGACAGCGACAGGGTGCTGATCATGCGGTCGTGGAGTTGATGGAGGAGATGAGAGGTGGATCCGTGCAGACACTGATTGTCTGTGGAGATGCTAACCCAGTGTATGATTTGCCAGAAGGCGATGCATTTCTTGAAGCGATGAGTCAGGTTTCTCTGACGGTTTCTTGTACAGAAATGCCTAGTGAGACCCAGGCAGCCTGTGGCATCACGCTACCAACACCTCACTTTTTGGAGAGTTGGAGCGATGTGAATCCAAAAGGTGGATATTATGCGATTGTACAGCCTACGATTCAGCCACTTTTTGATACTCGACCACTTCTTGAATCAATCTTGATGTGGGCGGGCCAACCTGCTAAAGCATATGATTTTATTCAAGGACACTGGCGTACAGCGCTTTTCCCAAATCAAAGTCGCTATGCCACTTTTCAGGCCTTCTGGGACAATACACTACATGATGGATATGCAGAGGTAAATCAAACTGTAGCTGCAACATTGCCATCGAGTCCAGGAAGTAGCTCTCTCACCAGTCCTTCCAATTCTGAATTGGAGATCTCGTTTTACGAGCCCATGGGAGTTGGAAACGGATCTTATGCAAACAACCCTTGGCTGCAAGAGATGCCTGATCCAGTGACTCGAGTAGTTTGGGACAACGTGCTACACACCCCCTTAAAATGGGATGGCCGCAGCGACTTTGAGTATTTCCAAAATCTAAATAAGGATGGTGATCTGGTGAATGTCGAGCTTGGTGAGAACCAAGAGCAGTTGCCAGTTGTACGCCAATTTGGTCAAATGCAGGGCACTCTTGCCACGGCGCTTGGCTACGGTCGCACTCACTCTGGAAAAGCGGGTACGGGAGTTGGCGCAAACTTCTATAAATCTCTGCAACGTGATGCGACGGGTAACTTGGTCTATTTCCACACCAGCCCGACCGTATCAAAAAAGAAGGGTCACGATGACCAATTTGCTTCTGTGCAGCACCACCACACCTTGGGGATAACTGGTCAGGATGAGACCGAAGATGGCAAAGTGATCAATGTGGACGAGAAAGCGTTAATGACTCTCGGGACCGGAAGCCAGGGCATCTTAACCAAGAGATCAATCCTTCGCCATGGGAATACAGATCACCTCGGTGAGGCTGTCGATCATCTGCAGCATGAGCGAGAACATCATCAGCATCTCAACGAGCAAACGCTATATCCAGATCGATCAGACGTATATGGACTTGGACATCACTGGGGTATGTCAGTCGATCTATCTGCGTGTATAGGCTGTGGATCTTGTGGGGTGGCATGCACTGCCGAGAACAACGTGCCGATCGTCGGTAAGCAAGAAGTAAGTCGTCATCATGAGATGACGTGGATGCGGATAGACCGTTACTACTATGGTGACGCCGAGACACCCAACGTGGTCTACCAGCCTATGATGTGCCAGCATTGTGACAATGCACCTTGTGAAAATGTGTGTCCTGTCGCGGCAACAAATCACAGCGCAGAGGGTCTCAATCAGATGGCATACAACCGCTGCGTAGGAACCCG
>CAJQNM010000040.1 GCA_905479665.1 uncultured Saprospiraceae bacterium | reverse complement strand
ATTGCCATTGATCATGAAGCATTCTCGCAGGGACAGAGGAAATTTCGTGTCGCAGGAGTAGCAGCCGCCGGTTCAGCTCAGCAGGAACTACCGAATGCTCAAGAATGCCTGGAGGTAATGACGGGGGCAATTACTCCCCGGGGGGCCAGTGCAGTAATCCGCTACGAAGATCTGCAGATGAGCAAGGGGTATGCTGAAATAATCATTGATGCCGTGCCTGATCAACTTAATATCCATCAGCAGGGCAGCGACCGGAAGGAAGGAGGGAGTATAGTAAAGGCGGGTCAAATGATGGGTGCACCGGAAATAGGAATCGCAGCCACGGTCGGACGCAGTGATATTATGGTCAAGGATATTCCTCAAGTTTTGATTATTTCAAATGGCGATGAATTGGTGTCCGTATCAGATCACCCACAGCCACATCAAATTCGCAGCAGCAATGTACATACGATTAAAGCGGCGCTCAAAAATGGACTAGGTATTGTCGCTGAGACGCTCCATCTGCCTGATGATGAACAAGTCATAAAAAATAAATTAGCAGAGAAGCTCGAAGAATTTCCGATTATTATTTTGCTCGGAGGCAGCTCCAAGGGAAAATTTGATTTTATTCCAAAAGCACTCGAAAGCCTCCAAGTGCAGCGGCACTTTTATAAAATTGCCCAACGGCCCGGCAAACCTTTTTGGTTTGGCACTCGCGGAGACCGCAATCACGTGTTCGCTCTCCCTGGCAATCCGGTGTCGTGCTTTATGTGTCTAGTGCGCTACGTCATACCTTGGTTTCGATCATGTCGAGAAGATGTGGGAAGGCAACAGTTTGCGACGCTGTCGGAAGATTTTTCTTTCGTTCCGGAGCTCACTTATTACCTGCAAGTGGAAATTAGCAACCAGGATGGAAAAACGCTGGCAGTACCACGGACGGGTCATGGCTCAGGCGATCTGGCGAATCTTTGTGCGGCCAATGCATTTCTCGAGCTGCCTGCTGATCGCGATAAGTTCTTAGCTGGTGAAGTCTTTCCTTATTTTAAGTATCGATAATTTAATTGATAATTGATAATTGATAATGGAGAATTGATAATGGAGAATTGATAATGGAGTAAGGAAGAGGCAATGTTGGGAATAAATGGGTGGCCGGAGATCTAATCTCCGGTGGTAAATGAAAATAGAATGAGTGACTTTTCGCATTTAGACAAGAAGGGAGATGCCGTTATGGTTGACGTAGGAGGTAAGGAAATCACCAAGCGCACCGCCACTGCTCGCTCCATTGTAAAATTACCTCCAGAGGTTTTTGCCGAATTATCTGCTCAAGACATCGTTACGAAAAAAGGATCTGTTTTTCAGACTGCTCAACTTGCGGGCATTATGGGCGCCAAGAAAACGAGCGAATTAATTCCGCTTTGCCACCCGCTACCCATCCATAAAATTCAGCTGGACATCCAAGCCAATGAAGAAAAAGAAATTGTGATTGACTGCACCGTATTCACGGAAGGAAAAACCGGCGTCGAGATGGAGGCACTCACGGGAGCCAGTATGGCGGCACTCACCATCTATGATATGTGTAAAGCACTTTCCCATGACATTATTATATCGACCACCCAACTCATGCATAAATCGGGAGGTAAGCGAGACTTTGAACGGGAATGAATGACCTGATGAGTCTGGTACTGTGTGGAGGTTATAGCACCCGCATGGGGTCGGATAAATCATTACTTAACGTAGACGGCGTACCTTTGTTTCAGAGAGCTGTTAATTTACTTCGGCCTTTCACCGACCAAGTTTTTATTTCTTGTAGAGCGGATCAAGAAGAAAACTATTTGCCCACCACATGTTTGATCGATCACTATGCGGACATTGGCCCGATGGGAGGCATCGCCACTGCATTAGAAATGTACCCCGGCACAGCTTTTCTGGTTCTTGCCGTAGATTTAGTAACGATGAATTCTGAGACCTTAGATCATTTAATATCTCATCGAGACAGTACACAAGATACAACCTGTTTTCAGCGGCCGAGTCAACAGGTCGAACCCCTTTGTACGATCTACGAACCCACTATTTATCCCCTGATTAAAGAGAATATAAGTGACAGTGATTTTAGTCTTTCCAAAGTAATCAAGATGTCACAAGCTTGCTATTTACCAATTTATGATTTTCATTCTTGGACAAATTGGAATGAATAAAAAGTTTGGAGATGAGGTAACGATTTTCGTTTTACACTGTACTTAGTATTAAATAAAGCAGCGATCTGATGGCAAAAGGGTCTATTGTATTTTTGTTTGTCTTCTCCATGGCGATCTCGCTGGAGGGACAATCTGATTGTGACTTTTGTGACTTTTTGAGCCAAGTTGGAGACTCACTGCGGGGAGATCCAGACAGCGCTGCTCTGGCTAGAGTCATGTTAGATGAGTATCTGCAAAGTTCAATGGCCGTAAATCCGGTGTACCAAGCTTTTGAAATGTTTGAAAAAGCGGATAGTCTTTGGGATGCAAATCGCTTTTTGGGGGCGTATCAAGTGATGGAAGAAGTCGAAGAACTTGCTAGAAGTTCCGATGATGTATACATCTGGACATTTATTGCTCGCAGGTATTTTGACTTCAACGATTATAACATGTTTTATGCCAGTCTTGATTCAGGCACCGTGGCCTGCAGCTCAACAGAATCATACATTATCATGGCTGGTGCGTGGCAAGACATTGATGAGACTCGACAGATGTCTCAATGTTTGGATGATGCAGCAAAGCTGGCAAAGACCCATGAAGAATGGCTCGACGTTGCGGATGCTCATTATGAATACTCAGGGGCCGAGCAAGAAATTAGGAACGCACTATATAAAGCAGATGAGCTATCTCGCAATCCGGAAGAAAAGAGGAAGGTGGCTGGCGGATTTCGTCTTTATCTGGCTGATGTTGAGACAGCGGATGGCATTGCGCCTTTTGGTCTTTCTCCAAATGAAATTGCTAAGCCGAATGTAACTTTACCCGATTGGGAGTCAGACCCTGCAGGATTATTCACCTGGCTATGCTCGCAAGTCAACCAGGAGGTATTGGTGTCGATCGCAAATGCAGACTACGGATCTGGTGCTGAAAGAAACTTGACAATGTTGCAAAACATTGTTCGGACCGAATTAGTCCCACAGTCTCTGACCTGGAATCCCCGTGAAGTTCTAGAACTGACTCGTTGGTCACAAGGTCCAGACGTGAATCATCTGGAGCGGGCTTTTGCTTGTGCGATATTATGTGTAGATGATTTGCCTAGGGTCGCGTACGCCTCTGAAAGTAATGGAATCGTGCTTCTTGAAAGTTGTGTAATGCTCGGAGATGATGCGATGTCAGCCTTACTTGGCTTGATGGTTGCCCTCGTGGAGGGATCGGCATATGAAGATCGAGAGATCCCATCAAAGCGCAAGTATGCCTGTGCCGCAGTCTATGGCCTTGTACTTACTGCCGGCTACATCAATCCTGCAGACGATCGATTGGAAACTCTTATTCCTATGCTAGAACTGGAAGAAGTGAAGGCACTTTTGAGCGAGGGTATGAGTTTTGAGTTGTGGCAAGATCTTACAAACGAGATTGTACCAAAGATTCTTGATGCACAACCAAATTCCTTCCAATTGAAAGAGCTTGGTGCGTTGGTTTCCAAGTAGGGTCCTATTATTATTATTATTATCGGAAATAAGGGAAAAGATCGGCGGGCCATGTCTATAAGGGACAGACTCATGGCCCACCAACTTGGCTCAGCGCATTACTTAAGGTTTTTTGCCTTGCTGCAACACTTCGCCTCTGCAACTGTCTCCGTAGCAGCAGTCTGCACAGCAACGGCTGATGCTTTAGATAGATCGCAGCATCCCGGAGGACAAAGGGTCATATCTTTACATTGCTCGATTGTACAATTTGCTGGATCACAGCTCACACTGGAACTTGCCACAAATGCGGTAGTAGCTAGAGCGGCCATCGTGACCATGCTCAAAACGATATTTTTCATAGCGTTAAAATTTAATTCACTCAGAAACCGCTGAGCTACCGGATGCTACAAAGTTGTCTGAGAGCCTGTTAAGTAATGGTGAGGTGGTTGTTATTAACCTGTTAAGAACTCTTGATCCCCGCAAGAGAGCTCTATTTTTGACGTCAGTATGATGTCACACCCATGAAATACAGCAGACGGACCGGAATAGCTTGCGGACTCGCTCTCCTAGCGTTGGTGGTGAGTCAATTCCTGTGGATCCAAAATTCGAAGAAGATCCTCGAGGAGCAGTTTGAGAACCGGGCCGTGATGGCGCTCTGCACTGCGGTGGAGGAACTCTCGGAAGATTGCCTTGCCTTTCAGATTGATGAGTGTCCGGATGAATGTATGGTAGCTGCCGATCTCGCCAGAGGGATGACTGCTCAGTTTGATGCTGCCGTGGGCAAGGCCGTTGGTTTCTATAACCTACCTGCAAAATGGGAACTGACCTTTCATGATGATCGCGAGCAGGTGGCAAAGAATACGGACATGTGCTGCTCG
>CAJQNM010000039.1 GCA_905479665.1 uncultured Saprospiraceae bacterium | reverse complement strand
CGATAAAGTTCGTACAGATCACCTTGCAAGGTCTCGATGACTTCGTCAGAACAAAACCATTGCAGGATCCGATCAGCCTGCCGAGGTGGTTGAGGTGTTTCGTTACCCATAAGAGTTGAGGTTGAGACCAGAAATATTTCGACCTAGTTCCCAGCGCACTCTCTGTTGTTCCTCCAGCGCACGATGGCCATATGCAGTGAGGAGGTAATATTTCTTTCGTCTGCCTCCCCGCTCAGCTGTGGCACCGCCCTCCCACGATTTTAGATGTCCCTTGTCCTCTAGCCGATATAGGGCCGAGTGCAGCGCACCGATACTGGGCTTTTTTCCGGTCTTTTCGTGCAACAACTCCTTGATAGAGACCCCGTACGCTTCTTTTTCCAGTGCTCCTACAGCAAGTAAAACCAATTCTTCAAAGGCTCCTAGTTTGATCATTTCTTTCCTGTTTGCAAAGCAAATGTAGTTCATTAGTTTCCTGTTTGCAAATCAAATGCTTTCTGCACATAGATCTTAGATTCCTTCTATCAATGAAATGGGGTCTCGGTCAGCACAAAAGTCTACTCAGCGTAAGTTAGTTTTCGCCTTGCCAAACAAGCGGGTGCCAGTGACATTGTGGTCCAGCTAGTAGATTACATACAGGGTAGAGAAAATCCTCGCTCACCCGAAATTATCTCGATGGATGGGGCAACACCTAGGAGGCTGTTGAACTACTGGCTCGATTTGGCTCGCTAGCTTATTTTGGTTGCAGACGAGCCAAAAAACGCAGAAATAGCCGAGCTATATCGAGTATTTTTGGTGAAGTATGCGGGTAAAAGAAGCCGCGAACGAATCAGAGTTAGTATTTCAACAGCCTCCTAGGCACTGATAAGATTTAGCTCGCTAAGTTCCCTGCCGATTTCCTGAATACCGTCTATGATTTTATTTACTTGCTTTCGTGACGGCTTCTTTTTTCCAGTGACATACTGACTAAGTAAAGTCTCGTTCATACCGATCCGCTTGGCGAGAAATTTTCCATTTAATACTCTATAGTGTTGAAAGAATTGCTTTAAATCGATTGCCAAATCAATATTTTTCATCGTGACCTCGATTTCCTCATCCTCAAGAAAAAGGTTGGTTGCCTCCAGTATGTTCAAGTTTAATTCTGTTATGGTTGACCCAGATGTAAATATAGGTGCGCTGTCGCAATAGGCCGAGAATCCAGTCTTGGTCTTCTCAACTATAAACTCATACTTTCTATTTGTTCTTTTCATTAAATCTAGCTAGTTTTCTAAGTTTCATTTCCAATCCCTTACCTAATTCACGACTACCGTGATTTGGAAATATGATCATTCCTTTCTTGGTTGGATGACGTAGCTTTACATGCGAGCCCGATTGACTGACTGGATACCAGCCATCTTTCTTCAAGAGCCTCCAGAAAGCACTGTATTTCACTGCCTAAAGGTAAATAATAATTGACTATCAGGCAAGTGGTTTTGGTTACTCATCCAATTGGCATCCAACTCGCCGTACTAGTCTAGTGAATCTTGCATAAAAAGATCACTTCAGCTTCTATCCGTGCATAACCGACTGAGAACGTTTATAGACGCATATCTCGCCACACCACCTATCAAGAATCAGACAGTTCATGCTGGATCAATCGGGCCAAGAAATCTACGGGTTTCGGCGGTATCAGGGGTCAGGGAAATCAGGAGTCTGGAGTCTGAAGTCTGAAGTCTGAAGATCTAACGTCTCAACAACTACTCCTCATAAATATCAAACTCCTCCGATATCGATTTCATCAACTCCTTATCTGCAAAGTCACTGTCAGACATTTTCGACAACCGCTCTAGGTAGAGATCAAACTGTCCGTTTTTGAAAATAGTCAACATCTTACCTCCCTTTTCACAGCTTGCCGCATGCCATATATTCGGAGGTACGGTGATTGTATCTCCGGGTCGGCAGATAGTGCTTTCATCGTCAAAGATCAACTCCACCTCCCCTTCTAGAATGTAAAATACCTCGGTCATGATTTTATGGTGATGACGAGCCAGGTAAAAACCAGGTTTCAATTTGTCCTCGATAAAGCACAATTCACCATTGGTGTTTTTTGACGAGAGCTTGACAAAACAATGATCTTGGGTGTAGTTGTAGTTCTCCCCTTCTCCGTTGCGGATAATCTCTTTTTCTTTCATTTTATGTTTGTTTTCTACAAACCAATCGAAGTATTGTCGTTACAGAGCGCTCGCTAGTCCCGCATTCCATCAGGATACGGCACTACTTCTCCAGTAGATTTGATCCTTGGCATCTGTGCATTTTTATCTCTCAAGTAGTCGGAGAGCTTTTTTGCTAGGACCTTTTGTTGCGCTGGATTTTCCTCCACCAAATTTTGTTCCTCCGCAATATCTTCAGAGATATTAAAGAGCTCCATGCGCTGATCTTGGTGGTAATAAATCAATTTATAGTCTCCCAAGCGAATGGCACTCGCTGCACCTATCCCGGGTCCTGTCGGGCCCCACTCGTTGGGGTAGTGCCATACCAGCGGACGCTCTTGGTAGTTCATTTGTTTTCCCTTTAGCATCGGCACAAAACTCTGTCCATCGATATCTTGTACTGCAGAGTTTTGATCTACTCCTGCCATCTCGAGAATGGTCGCGAAAAAATCCTCGATGATCAAGTATTGATCGGTGGAGCTTCCTGGTTTTACTACTCCGGGCCAGGACACCATCATTGGCTCTCGTACGCCTCCCTCATGCATCGACCCTTTGCCACTCGACAAGGGTACATTATGGGTGTGCTTCTCCCCTCCCCGCGCCACTGCACTCAGTCCTCCATTGTCCGACATAAAGAGTACGATGGTCTCATCGGCAAGATCTCGTGCCGCTAGGTAATCCAAGATATCGCCCAAACTTTTGTCCATGCTTTCTACCATCGAAGCATAACGTGCCTCGACAGAATCGAGTCCGAGGTCGTAGTATTTCTGCACAAATCTGGAATCAGCCATGATCGGGGTATGCACCGCATAGTGCGACATATACAAGAAAAAAGGCCCTTCGTTTTTGCGCTGATCCAAGCTTGCAAGAGCCTCGCGCGTCAAGGCCTCCGTAAGATTAATAGGAGTACCGTGGTATTTTTCTAAGCCAGGAACTCCCCAAACGGATCCATGCTCTGAATGTATTCCAAAATCATCTTTACCATGGTAACTCGCCGGGGCCCCCGCGGCATGGCCAGCAATATTGACATCAAAGCCCAGGTTTAAGGGATCTTCTCCCGGTGTTCCAATCGCACCCAGGTGTGCCTTCCCACAATGAACTGTGAAATATCCCGCATCCATAAGCATCTGTGGCATTGGAGTGGCATGCACCGCCAACGGATCTCCAGCGACGGGGCTCAGACCATTCACATTCCACCGTGGAAAATCGAGGACTTGGTGATTCGTCTCCATCGGCTGGAGGGCATCCTTGTGCAACGTCCAATTGGTGACTCGATGCCGTACTGCATTCATCCCCGTCATGAGACTGATCCTGGTCGGAGAACACACGGGAGTTGCATACGCCTGAGTAAACTTCATCCCCTGTGCGGCCAAGCGTTCCATGTTAGGTGTCGTGTACAATCGGTTGTACGCTGTTACAGAATCCCAAAATGGGACAGAGGTATCTTGCCAGCCCATGTCATCTACGAGAAAGAGGACAATGTTGGGTTGCTCATGACTCGTTTCCTGAGCCGTAAGACTTGCTGTCAAAAAAGTAAGAATCAGCACCGAGATAATGCTCAATCGTGCTGCGCTAGAAATCATTCTCAAAAACATAAACGTCGCATTTTGATAAAAACAGGTATACATATCAATAAAAACGTAGAGCACGAGAACACTAGCACGTACGCTCTACCTCAACCAAGCTACGATGCGCAGTGGTCCTCCGCTACCTCCTTTGATTTTCATGGGCAGTGCAATAATTTGGGCTCCACGTGGCGGCAGCATCGATAAGCCGGCAAGGTTTTCAAAGGCCGGAATATTTTCTGCAAATAAGATGCGATGGGAAAGAAACTGTGAAGACCTACCATAATCAATACTTGGCGTATCCAAGCCTAAGGCGAGTATATTGCGGTGGTCGACTAGCCACTGGGCAGCATCGGGATGAAGACCGGGAAAATGCAACAGTGCAACGGCAGACTCACCTTGTGCTGCCGTGCCCATATAGGACTTTCGGTCAGGCCAAAAATCCGACAAGCCCGTGCGAAAAAGTAAAATAGATCCATCCTCAATCTCTCCATGGGTAGTTTCCCAATGCTGCAGATCAGCTACCGAAATCTGATAATCTATATAGTTGCTGCAAGAATCTGAGACATCTACCACCACAGCAGGACCGACCAGTCGACTTATCGGGATCTGATCAACACTTTCCTTTCCCTCCGCAAAATGGACCGGTGCGTCAATATGTGTACCTCCATGCTCTGCACTCTTGAACGAATAGGCAGAATAGTAATACCCCTTATCCGTCAAGCCCTCAAACACGGTATCCAGCTGAAATCCAGAGGCCGTCGGCCAGTAAGGCGTACTTGATTCATAGGCATGGGTTAGGTCGATCCACTGTCCCTGGCTAAAGTCCACAGCATCTCGCTGCATTGCACAGGCACTCATCAATGTCGTAACACCAACTGATAGGATGGCAAAATGCCAGCCGGATCTTCTTCTATAATAGTTGTACTTCATCACCGATTGAAACAACAGTAACATCAAATTGGTGCCGATTCTGAATTGCTGCATTTCTAGTATCTCAGCGGGACAAAAAAGAATTTTCAGTTTGGCCCTTGCAGCCATTCAGACCGGATCACCCTACTACCAAGAATAGGATAGTCCTTTGGCTGACATAGTGCAAAGTCCATCTATCTAAAATACTTCAGCTTTAATTCCTTAATATGAGCCTCGCCGCCAAGCACCAGAATCGTATCGTTCGCACCTATTCGTGTTTCCATATCCGGGCTGGGTATCAAGCCTTTTACATCGTCTTTTACACCAATCACCGTTCCTCCGGTTAACGCATTAATTTGCAATTCACTTAAAGTCTTGTCTTGATGGATAGGTTTTAGGTCTTCATAACGCAATTGCTCCAGGTGGTAATGCTTTCCACTGTACCCTGTCATCAGATTTAAGAACTCGATGACAACTGGTTTGGTCACCATTTGCGCCATAAAGGTGCCTCCGAGGTGGTCAGGTAAGACTACATTGTCCGCACCTGCCCGATAGAGTTTTCCTTCCGACTCTTTTGCTGAGGCTCTCGCAATTATTTTGATCGAGGGATTCATTTCTCTCGCAGTCAACGCAATAAAGACATTATCAGCATCCGATGGAGTCGTGATAATAATTACCTCAGCTTGGTTCAGTCCAGCTGCTAGCAATGCATTGTCTGCTGTTGCATCATCTATTACAATATGACATCCAGAAATGTTTTTAATTTTTGCGGAAGTGCTCTGATCTTTTTCAATCACTACAAACTCTCTATTGTCCCGGCTCAACTCAGCACATGCTTCTTTGCCATTCCTTCCGTACCCACATACGATTACATGGCCTTTCAATTTATTGATTTTTAAGTCTGTCATATAGTTTTGATAAATAGATTTGAACTTCCCTTCTACAATAAAACTGGTCAAAACCGAAACCGCATAGGCCAAAATACCCAAATTCATTAAAATGTAAAAAGCGGTAAACAGCCTCCCTCTATTCGACAATTCATGCACCTCTGTAAATCCTACTGTCGACATGGTAATCACTGCCATATAGAAGGCATTGATAAAGTCAAATTCCTCAATTACATAAAACCCGAGTGTTCCAACAAAAAGCCACAATAGCAAAAACAATGAGGCCAATAGCAGATTTCTTAGTGACTTATCCATTCATCCGAATTAAGGGCAAGAAATATACGGATTTTAGGGACTTCAGGGGGCAGGATGTTCAGGGGTCAGGGGTCAGGATCTCAGGGGACAGGGAGTCAGGGGTCAGGGGTCAGGGTTTCAGGGGGCAGGGTTTCAGGGGTCAGGGGTCAGGGGTCAGGAATCAG
>CAJQNM010000038.1 GCA_905479665.1 uncultured Saprospiraceae bacterium | reverse complement strand
TCTGCGGTAAAATAGACATACGGTCGATCTGCAAAGGCGATGTTGTCCTGAAAACTGCCATCTAGGTAACTCTTAATGGCATAGCCATTGTCAGTCCACTCTGAGATCAAATTACGTTCGTCTACACGTCGATCAAAAAATTTCTTCCCTCCTCCCACCAGATAGTCTATATCTGCCGTAAGCAGATCAAGGGCAATGTCCTCGTTCATGCTTCTGCTTTTCTGGTAGGTGTAAAATGCTGCCGGGGTCGCGTGTGTAATCGAAGATGTAACCACGATTCCAGTCTCCCAATTTCGGCCTTCGAAAATTTCCAAAACTGACTTGGGAGCTTTGAGTTCTTTAGTCGACCCAAATGAATTTTTATCCGCCTTAACACCGCGGGCCATCGCTGCCGCACTGGCTGCGGAATCCGTAATCAGATCATCTTTGCAGTGTGTTGCCTGCAACCCAATATTATTGAATCGTTGCAGTTCGAGGGGTCTCTTTCTGAAGTACGAACCAGCCGTAATTTGTGAAAGTCCCATGCCGTCTCCAATCATGAAAATCACATTTTTAGCAATTTTCTTTTCCGATGAGGTTTCGGATGGTGATATTTTTTGCGTTGGTGTGCACGCAAATAAGATCATAGCGAACGAATACAAATAGGTTCGTGTTCCCATTATTTATAGGTGATATAGTAACTTTGCGAGGCAAGGTAAGAATCTCATCTTGTTATAAATCGAACCATGAAAGACCTGCGTACTGCACTATTGGTTTTGGGTTGTATCCTACTCAGCAATTTGGGTCATTCTCAAACCCTGTTTCGCTACCTCCTGGGTGCTGATTTGGCTCGTGCACATTTGTCATTAGAGCTCGATTCGCTCATTGCCAATAAATTTACCGACAACGTTTTTGCCGGTCATGTTGCTTTTGAAGTAGACACCGGAACACTAACGCTACCGGTAGAAGTCTCGGTAAGGGGAAAGTTTCGTCGCAAAGAATGTGATTTACCTCCGCTCAAGTTGGAATTTAAGAAGGGGCACTTAAAGGCTCTGGGTCTGAAAAAAGCTGATTCTTATAAATTGGTAACGCATTGTCTTGATGATAAGCGCGGTCCACAATATTTATTTAAGGAGTATAGTGCCTACAAAATGTACAATCTCCTGACAGATTCGAGCTTTCAAGTTCAAATCTTTCCAATCACGTACAAAAATACTCGGACCGGGGAGGAATTAGAATCATATGCAATGTTGATCGAAAGCAACGAAGAACTGGAAGATCGACTTGGTGGGAAGATTGATGAAAGCTTTGGTGCCACTGTAGATTCAGTTGATGCCGTTACCCTGGAAATGATGAGTCTGTTTAATTATATGATAGGTAATCAAGATGTGAATTTAGCCACTTCGCACAATTGCAAGCTCATGCGCAGAAAAGGCGGTAAGATGCTAACGATTCCCTACGACTTTGATTATTCTCTCCTGGTCAATGCGCGATACGCTTTTCCTGGTCTTGATGATAATCGAACTGTGCTGCGCAAGTACCAGGGTTACCTCAAAAATAAACTTGTATATAAGGAGGTGCTTCCTAGGTTTCTAGCAAATGAAAATGCTTTTGTTGCAGAGATAAAGAAGATCGGCGAAATGAAAAGCGCACATCGAGGAGAAGCCATTCGCTACATCCAAGATTTCTTCTATCGCTTGCGAACCAATTCATACAGTATGAAGTACATTCACTAAGGCATGTCTTGCATACTTCGTGAGCGCCTACAATAGCTTAGTATTCTTCTTGTGTCGATCCTGGTCACGCACGGTCTTTTTTCTCAGGTTCTTTTGCATGCTCTTCGTCAAGTCAATCTCCAATTGATTTGCTAAACAGACCAGCACAAATAGTACATCGGCCATTTCGTCTGCAATCTGGAGTTTCGGTTTTTCATCACTTTCTTCTTTGAAGGATTGTTCTCCATGTATTCTTGCGAGCAACCCAGACAATTCTCCTACTTCTTCTGACAACAGTGCTGTGTTTGTTAAGACATCAAAGTACCTTACTCCATGTTCTGTTATCCAAGTGTCTATTGTGGTCTGCAATTCTTTGAGCTCCATCTATTCTTGATTTTTACTGTCAACTATGATCGTAACGGGCCCATCATTGACTAATCGAACTTGCATCATTTCACCAAACTTGCCAGTCTCAATGATCTTACCAGAGGTCTGCTCCAAAATTTTTAAAAATTCTTCATAAAGTGCCCGGGCTCTCTCAGGACGAGCTGCTTTCAAAAAAGACGGTCTATTCCCCTTCTTCGTGCTTGCATATAGCGTAAACTGACTTACAGCCAATATCTCACCATCTACGTCCTTTACAGAAAGGTTCATTTTGCCATCTTCGTCTGAGAAGATCCGCATTCCTAAGATCTTATTGCACATCCAGGTGAGATCTTCGTGCGCATCTTCTTCTGTTATTCCGATGAGCACTACCAAGCCTTGAGAAATAGACCCGACAATCTTTTTGGCTATTTCAACCTCCGCTTGAGCAACCCTTTGCAAAACCACTCGCATTTTATGCAATAGTTATAAACATGAAAGAATTAAGTAACCTTTTTCCTCCTCTTAAATAAGAAGATACAGATTACAAAAAACAGAATGTTTTGTGGATATTTCGATTAGTTATAAACATTCTTTGGCGTTGTTCACAATGGTCGATTCCAGACATTACAAATTGTTCACATGTTGAGCGCTTACTATACTAGACTGATTGTTATAAACACACTGATCACAACTTTGAAAAATATCACAACATTGCATGGCTCGGTAAACTAGAGCCTTTTTCTGATGTTTTCAACAAGTAAACAGAGCTTATGATGATAGATGTAGGCAAATATTTTAAAAGCTTATAAGGGTTATCACTGTGGAAAAGAAAAATTTGGATAAGTGGGTGTACTACTGGATGCTTTTGGGGCTTTTCCTGATCTTTTTTCAAGTGATCATTGGTGGTACCACACGTCTCACAGGATCTGGTCTCTCTATCACCAAGTGGGAAATCGTGACAGGTACCATCCCACCACTCAATGCCGAAGATTGGGCTAAGTCATTTTCCTTATACAAGGAAACGCCACAGTATAAGAAGCTGAATCAGGGAATGACGATAAAGGAGTTTAAATGGATCTACTTTTGGGAATATCTACATCGGCTGTGGGCAAGGATGATGGGAATTGTGTTTTTAGTGCCTTTCATAATTTTCTTGCTTCGCAGGAAACTGTCCCCGATGCTGATCAGAAGGCTTACGATTACTTTCTTTCTTGCTGGTCTGGTGGGTCTCTTTGGGTGGATAATGGTGGCCAGTGGATTGGTGGATAGACCGTGGGTAAATGCTTACAAGCTGACTGTTCATCTGTGCCTAGCTTTGCTGGTGTTTGTCTATCTGGAACTGACCATACTTAAGGCCAAATATGATGGGCAAGAGCAACCCCGATCTGATGGCTTTTGGATGTTTAGAATTTTCACCTTTGTTTTGATTGCTCAAATATTCATGGGAGGATTGATGAGTGGTATGAAAGCCTCTTTGGTGTACCCTACATTTCCTGATTTCCATGGGGAATGGATACCTGGAGTGTTATTATCTCCATCATCTTGGATTGTGGATAACATTGTTAATTATGACAGTAGTCCTTTTATGTCAGCTCTTATACAGGTGATACACAGAGGAATAGCTTATATGCTGATTATCAGTGGGTTATATTTGTATTTTAAGCAGCTAAGAAGCAATAAGGGACCTTGGCGAGGTATGATATCCACAGTGTGGATAACTCTGTTAGTTCTACAAGTGTGTTTAGGGATTTCGGTATTACTAGGTAGTAAGGGGGTGATTCCTGTTGTACCTGGTGTTCTACATCAAGGTGTCGCAATACTTCTGTTGGCTTCGACAGTTGTGATATATTACTTTTTGAGGGGGAGAACACTGGAGGAAAATTTTTAATAGCATTTAATAACTTTGCATCTTACGCGCTCTATGACCGAATTCGAAACAATCGAGGAGGGGGGATTTACCTACTTAGAGAAGGGCACAAATACAGAAGATCCTCCATTGTTGCTTCTCCATGGTTTATTTGGAACCGCGTCCAATTTTGATGGAGTAATTAAGGAGTTTAGTAAGAAGATAAAGGTTGTACTACCCATACTTCCTTTTTTCGAGATGCCTATCAAGCAGTTGACCGTAAAAGGTCTCATGGAGTATTTTACAGAGTTTGTGGAATTCAAAAAATATGATAGGATCCATCTTTTAGGCAATTCTCTGGGAGGACACATTGCTCTTCTGTACATCTTGCAAAATTCTCCAAAGGTCCAATCCTTAACACTGACGGGCAGTTCTGGTCTTTTTGAGAACGCCTTTGGTTCAGGATTCCCGCGAAGGGAGGATTACGAGTATATTAAACATAAGGTTAAGCTTACGTTTTATGATCCAACCATTGCGACTAAAGCTATGGTTGATGAGGTGTTTTCCGTGGTCAATGAGCGAATGAAGGCAATCCGGATCATTAGAATTGCAAAGAGTGCTATCCGACACAATGTAGGTGAGCAATTGCAGGGTGTGGAACAACCCACGTTGCTTGTGTGGGGCAAACAAGACACAATCACACCACCTTTTGTAGCGGAAAAATTTCATGAACTATTACCTAATTCGGAGCTGATGTTCCTTGATAACTGTGGCCATGCTCCGATGCTAGAACTGCCTGATCAATTCAATGAAGTGCAAAATAAGTTCTTATCCCAATTTATGATGGGTCTTGATGACCCGTCTTGAGATGCAGGCAGCTAACTACCAGCTTGCTTGGCACGTTTAGCGCGTTGCATTTTATTCTCCTGTTTTGCTGCCCGTTGCTTGTAGAGATCAAATCGATTTACTGCAGGTCTTGGCGGATAGTGATTATTACTACGATCCACATCAGCTATTTCCAGAAAAGGATCGAGGGTAATGGATTTGACTTCTTTTTCTTTGACAAAGACCTTGGTTATCTTGTTTTCATGTAATCTCCAAATTTCTGCAGGTATCCGTTCTACCTCTTTGGTACCATCAGTATACTCAAACTCAAGAATGATGGGCATAACCAAACCTCCACGATTTTCGAAGGTAATCTGATAGAAGTTATTGTCATCTTCCATCATGGCTTTTTCGTCAGGAGATAGCGATTTGAGGTAGTTCTGGTAGTTTCTACGCTCTAGCGCATCCGTTGTAAGGGGGTCGTGTTTGCTGTAGAAATCAATAATGGTGGGATCTTCATCTGCTAAAGTCTCGATGTCTTTGTTACGCATCTTACCGATATCAACGGGGCCCTCCTCATTATTTCTGCGTGTCATGTCCTTTTCTATGTCGGGGTTTCCAGTGCTCATTTTGAGATGTTTTACTTCAGACATAGCGACGTCGACATGGTCATTGGTAAAAAACCAGCCTCGCCAGAACCAATCTAGGTCTACGCCAGAAGCATCTTCAAGAGTCCTGAAGAGATCAGCGGGCGTGGGATGTTTAAAAGCCCAGCGCTCTGCATATTCTTTAAATGCCATATCAAAGAGCTCTCTTCCCATGATCGTTTCGCGAAGGATATTAAGGGCAGTCGCAGGCTTGGCATACGCATTTGCTCCAAATTGATGAATGGATTCTGAATTGGTCATGATGGGAGATATCCTGCTTTTGTCTCCCCCCATATATCCAGTGATCTTGTCAGCTGGACCACGTCGTGAAGGATAGTTGTGTTCCCAATGTTGTTCTGTGAGATACTGGACAAAGGTATTGAGACCCTCATCCATCCACGTCCATTGACGCTCATCAGAATTAACGATCATGGGAAACCAGTTATGTCCGACCTCATGGATGATGACACCAATGTGTCCATACTTGGTTCGTTCAGAGTAGGTGCTATCATCTTCACAACGACCATAGTTAAAGCAAATCATAGGGTACTCCATGCCCATACTGCCATCTATGGACCAGGCTACCGGATAGGGATAATCTATAGTGTAGTGTGAATACCACTTGACGGTGTGAGCGACCGCTTTTGTGGAGTATTTGCTCCAAAGACAGTCGCCTTCTTTGACCCACATAGATTGAGCAATAACTGTTTCGCCATTGGACATTGGAACACCTAAGGCATCCCAAATAAAACGACGAGATGAGGCAAAAGCGAAGTCTCGAACATTCTCGGCATGAAATGTCCAAGTTTTGGTATCTGTTGCTCGTTCTTGCATTCTTTGTTCAGCCTCTTCAAGTGTCGCGATTGTCACAGGTTGAATGTGCTCTTTCTTAGCAGCATCGAGCCGTTTGCGTTGAGATTTTGTAAGGACGTCGTTTGGGTTTTGTAGAAGACCAGTAGATGCGACAAGATGATCTGAGGGTACGGTAATATTTACTTCGTAATCTCCAAAGACGAGTGCAAATTCTCCTCGCCCTAAAAACTGTTTGTTCTGCCAGCCCTCTACATCACTATATACGCACATGCGAGGGAACCATTGGGCAATGACGTAAACGTTGTTGTCATCTGGTTTAAAGTTCTCATAGCCAGATCTGCCCCCGATCTCACGGGTGTTATTGATGTTATACCACCATTTGATCTGAAAGGTATAGCTATCACCGGGTTGCAGGGCTTGTGGAGGATCTATGCGCATCATCGTCTTGTTGATGACATGCTTGAGATCATTGCCTTGGGCATCTTTGACAAATTCGATTTTAAATCCACCATCAAAGGCGGGTTCTAGTCTCTGTAGTTGCCGACTGGAAGCTTTGTCCGATAGGGCAGAGGAACTCGTTTTGTGGGTATCAGAATCCTTGGCACGCATGTTTTGATCAAGTTGCAACCAGAGGTATCGGAGAGCATCAGGAGAATTGTTGGTATATGTAATGGTCTCTTCACCATGGAGTTGACGCTTATCGTCGTCGAGTTCGATAGATATTTTGTAGTCTGCTTTTTGCTGCCAGTATTCATGACCGGGCGCACCAGAGGCGGTGCGATATGAATTTGGTGATGGAAGGTCGGTTCCGAACTGGCGAAAAGGATTGTTGTTGATGTTCTCTTGGGCAGTGAGCGAAAGTGTAGTGCCGAAAAGGACAAGGAGGATAAGTTTATTCATTGTAATATATAATTGCAGAGTGAGCCGCAAAAATAGGGAAAAGCTAGATCAGTTGTTTGAGAGATCTCCGAGTGTTTCACGTGGAACAAAAGAGACTATCTAGAAAGGAGGTAATCGCTAAATGCAGTGTATTGAGAAGAAAGAAGAGTCGCCTCTTTCTTACGGTGTGAGAGATCTGAAAGACGAGTGGGAATTTGAAGGGGCTGGGAGATGGTCTCTTGAACAATATCTAGAAACTTGGCAGGGTGGGCGGTCTCAAGAAAGATGGCGTGTTGATTGGGGTGAGTTGAGATGTATTGATCTGCAGCTAGATAACCTACAGCGCCATGTGGATCGGCAACATATGAGAAACTACTGTGTAGGTCAGATATTGCTTTCTTGGTTTGCGGATCTGTAAAAGAGTAGCCTAGCACATCTCTTGCCATGGCGTTCCACGTGGAACCATATAGATGAAGCATTCGGCTGAAATTTGACGGATTTCCCACATCCATCGCATTTGATATGGTAGATATGGATAATTGGGGCTCGAACGTACCGCTCTTCAAATATTGAGGAACAACTTGATTGGCGTTTGTGGCAGCCAAAAATCTCGATACCGGCAAGCCCATTTGCTTTGCCATCAGGCCTGCTGTGAGATTGCCAAAATTTCCGCTGGGCACACTGAATACCACATCCCGCGAATCACATTGTTTGTAAGCTTCGAAATAATAGAAGGTCTGTGGTATGAGCCGAGCAATGTTTATAGAGTTTGCCGAGCTGAGAAGATATCGGGATGAGAGTCGCTGATCAAGAAAAGCTTCTTTTACGAGTCGTTGGCAATCATCAAAACTTCCTTCAATTTCACATGCATGGATGTTGCCTCCGAGTGTAGTGAGCTGCTTCTCTTGCAGATTACTGACCCTGCCCGATGGATATAGAATGATCACTTCGATTCCTGGAGTATTGTGAAAACCAGCGGCGACCGCACCCCCGGTGTCTCCGCTTGTAGCAACCAAGATAGTTAGCTCTTGATCCGCACCCTTGGTGAAATGCGCCATGAGTTGTGCCATGAACCGAGCACCAAAGTCCTTGAAGGCAAGCGAAGGACCATGGAACAACTCAAGTGTCGAAATACCTTCAGTAATCGGCACTACAGGGGCAGGAAAAGTAATAGACCTCTCGACAATACCGCGTAGCTCGGCTTCGGGAATGGCTGATCCGATCAAATGCTGAGCAATGCGGTATGCGATTTCAACAAAGGACAAAGAGGACAAAGCTTCTACAAAACCCCTTTCAAGCTTGTTTATCTGTGCGGGCATATAGAGGCCACCGTCCTTAGGCAAGGAGCGGAGGACGGCCTCTCTCAGGGAGACAGAATTGCGGCTATCGTTTGTACTATAGAGATTCACATTTAGCAAATATAGGTACCACGTTGATTGATCGGAGAGAGATAGCTCTCGGCACCAATTCCCAAGCCAGAAAAATGATCGAGCATAGCGCGTTCGGCCGTTTCGGCCTTGAGCGAATTGTCAAACAAAGCAAAAATGGATGGCCCTGCTCCAGAAATACTACAGCCAAGTGCTCCGGCTCCAAGAGCTGCACTTTTGACCTCCGCAAAACCCGGAATAAGTTTTGATCTTTGAGGCTCAATAATGACATCGTCGAGGCTCTCTCCTATTAGTTCAAAATCTGAATAGACTAATCCCAGTACGAGTCCGGCAAGATTGCTGCTCTGTTTGATGTGCTGAGACAGATCTACCTGAGGGGAGATGATTTCACGTGCTTCTCGTGTGAGGATCTTGATCTGGGGATGAATAACCAAAGCCAGCAAGCCCTCGGGTGTCGGTATACGTCTCCAGGTAAGTTTACGCGTGTCTTGGATTAAGATCATACCACCAAAAAGAGATGGAGCTACGTTGTCAGCATGATAGGCACCATCTGCTACTTGCTCACCAAGAACAGCAAAAGGAAGCAGCTCCTTTTTTTCCAAAGGATTTCCCAAATATTTGTTGACAGCGACTACGGCACCACACGCACTCGCTGCAGATGAACCGAGACCGCTACCAAAAGGCATTTTTTTGTGAATTTCTAAACCGATCGGTTCTCTTGATCGATCTAGCGCTTCTAGTAAAGCCAAGGCGGCAACCCCTGCGGTGTTTTTCTGTACATCATAGGGAAGAAGACCTCCGTCGCCCGTGATTTTAGTAATCTTCAGACCGGGCTCGATCCCTGGTTTGGCAATGATCTCATCTCCAGGGCGCCCTAAGGCGAAGCCCAGAACATCAAACCCACAGGCTACATTTGCGACCGAAGCGGGAGCGTATGCTTTGTATCCGGCGCTCATAAAAGGTTTCCGATATGGATTATTTCGGCAAAAACACCTGCAGCGGTGACTTCGGCACCGGCACCCGGACCCTGTATCACCAAGGGCCGGTTATCATATCGGTCAGTGGTGAACACGAGCATGTTATCACTTCCACTCAGGAAATAGAAAGGTGATTCCTTGCCCACAGATTCGAGCCGAATAGTGGCTTTGCCCCGAGCCAATTTTGCGATCATCCGCAACTTCTTTCCTTTGGCTTCTGCAGCTTGACGGATCTCTTCAAAGTGAACATCTGCTTTCTTCAACTGCCGATTTAGATCTGCGCCTTGTTTGGCCTTCTGGCAATATTCTGGCAAAATGTTTTCTACAGAAATGTGGTCAGCCTCCATCGCTAGGCCAGCCTCTCTCGCGAGGATGAGGATTTTTCGCTTTACGTCGAGGCCATTGAGGTCAACTCTTGGATCGGGTTCCGTGTAGCCAAGCTCCCCGGCTTGTTTTACCGCTTCACTAAAGGAAGTTTGTTCGTCAAAGTGATTGAAGATAAAAGAGAGCGACCCGGATAAAACACCTTCTATCTTACGTATTCGATCGCCGCTGTCTACCAAATTACGTAAGGTTGAAATGACGGGTAGTCCGGCACCGACATTGGTTTCATAACCAAAATAGACATTGTTTTCCTCAGCCTTACCCAGCAGGTCTAGGTAGTGATTAAAGTTTGAGGAGGTGGCTACTTTATTGGGTGTTGAGATAGAAATAGATGCATCCAGGATTCGGCTGTACTGATCAGGAATAACGAGATCTGCCGTATTGTCGATAAAAATAGAGTTCGACATATTCATCTCAATCATGTTCTCGACAAATGTGGCGATGTTGGTCGGCTGACCCGAAGCTAGTTTTCGTGGCCAGATCTTAAGTCCGATGCCACGATAATCGAAAAGCATCTTTTTGCTATTGGCTAGTGCAACCACACGAATTTCGAGAGAGCGCTTTTCTTTCAGAAAGGTCGTTTGCTCTTGGAGTTGTTTTAATAAGGTACCTCCGATCAATCCGACACCGACCATAAAGAGATGTAAGACTTTCGTCGGAGATAGGAAAAAAGCTTCATGCAGTACGTTGAGCGCCTTTGTTTCGTGTTCTTTGGCGATCACAACCGAAATATTTAGTTCTGATGACCCCTGAGCAATCGCTACCACATTGATGCCATTGTTTCCCAGCGCAGTGAGCATCTTACCAGCAATACCCGGAGTGAGGCGCATATTTTCACCAATGATTGCGATCGACGAGACGCCGGCTTCTACCTTTACAGGATTTACCGAGCCGGTCTTCATTTCGTACTCAAACTCAGTATTGATGGCCTTTACGGCAGCACGATAGTGACGGGGTTCAATGGCCAGGCTGATCGAATTTTCTGAAGAACCCTGTGTGATTAAGATAATGTTGATTCGGCTGGCTGCCAGGCTCGCAAAGAGACGTTGTGCAATGCCGGGCACCCCAAACAAACCGCTCCCATGCAAAGTAAGGAGCGTAAGAGATGATATAGAACTGATCCCTTTCACGGCCCGCTTGTCTTGCGATGCTTCTCCTGAGATTAGGGTTCCTGTGTGTTCAGGATTGAACGTGTTGCGAATATTGATGGGGATGCGTTTCTCTAACGCTGGTAGCATCGTCGGGGGGTAGATCACTTTTGCACCGAAGTGAGACATCTCTACAGCTTCGGCATAGGTCATTTGTGGAATGGTGAGTGCCTTTTCAACTTTTCTAGGGTCAGAGGTGAGTACACCGTCTACATCTGTCCAGATCTCAATCATGTCTACCCCTAGAGATGCTCCAATGATAGAGGTCGTGTAGTCCGAGCCACCACGACCAAGTGTAGTGGTAAGACCTCCTTTTGCCGAACTGATGAAGCCAGTGACAATCTGCAATCTTTTGTTCTTGGTAAAATGCTCCTTAATCATGCGTGTGGTCATGCGCTTATCTACCCGTGCGGAGCCGAAGCGTTTGTCGGTCTTGATGATTTCTCTCGCATCCAGACTATCTACCTTGATCTTGCGGCTTTTGAGATAAGTAGTCAGGAGCAAAGCGCTGTATCGCTCACCAAAACTGAGTACATAATCCATGGTGCGCGGTGAAACTTCACGGACCAATAGAATGCCATACAGAAGATTGGAGAGGGTCTTGCTGAGGAGGGCAAATTTGTTCCGAAGAGGAACCTGAGCACTTTTTGGTAGCAATTCAGAAATAAGCTGATCGTGGTGCTTTTGGAAAGCAGAAAGAGCCGTTTGATAACTGTCTTTTCCCACCGAAGCCTTTTGCGCCATGGACTGCAACTGATCGGTCGATTTTCCGGATGCAGAAACGACTACTGCCCGGATCTCTCCCCGATTCTTATCCTTGGCTATGATGTGGGACACGTGCCGAATGCTTTCGGCCGATGCCAAACTTGAACCCCCAAACTTTAGTACCTTCATTACTTGCTGTAGATGAATAATTTACACATATGAATTATTCACATTTATTTAATGATATGCAAAGATAATATTGATCCCTTAATAGGAGGGCTCCCAAATGATGGATATCGAAAGATGACTGTGGAATTACAATTAAATTCGCAACGCCAAGTAGGTATCTTCTCGATCTCTCATGGCTTTTTTGTCCTTCGCTGACTTGTCGGAATAGCCACAGAGGTGCAGTACACCATGTACCATGATCCGATGCAACTCTTCTTCAAAACTTTGATTGAAGATTACTGAGTTCTCTTTGACTCGCTCAAGACTGATGTAGCATTCGCCACTGAGCAAATTTTCACGACTGTAGTCAAACGTGATGATATCAGTGAGGGTGTCGTGATCTAAATACGTCTGATTTATGGACAGGAGATGGGCATCGGTGCAAAAGACAAACTCAAGGATGTCTAAAACACAACCTTCCCGGTGTACAACGTTACCAATCCATGTTTTTAGCTGCAGGATATCGATCAGACTGTCACCGAATTGATCAACCTCATGGTAGGAAATAGAAACGTTACAATCCGGTGTCAAACGTTGAAGTTGATAACAACAGTCCGGCCATTGTTCACAAAACGCACCCGATCAGAAAGCTGCTTGATCAGAAAAACTCCACGACCTCCGAGGGTTTCACGATTGCATTGTTGAGTAGGATCCGGAAGTCTACGATGGTCGAAACCACTTCCTTCATCAGAAATCTCAAAAGTGAGTCCCTCTTGCTTGCGATAAGAATGGTGAATCAAAACGTTTTTCGCCCGGTTTTCACAATTCCCATGAATGATGGCATTGTTGACCGCTTCAGTCAGGCTTATCAATATGTCAGGGTAGCGGTCTTCGGAAATTCCGTATTCGGCAGCAACCTCCTGCACAAAACACTCCAATTGACAAATACTCTCTTGGCAAGAAGAAAGTTTCAACATCTCAAATTCCTTTTAGCGAGTTATAGTATTGTTCCACCAACGCTTTGTAGTACGGCCTCAATGCTGGAGATACCGTCCTGAAAGGGTCGATTTGAGCTTCGCGTTCCTTAATATAAGCTTCAACCTCTGGAGGCAATTTTCGTTCCAAATTTTCAGCAGTTTTTGATTCTCGTTTTTCCTCAAACTCCTGTTCTCGCTCTGCTTTTTCATGTTCGAGCAGCCGAGTCAGGATCTCTTCTTGCCTCTTCATCATTTCATTGGTCAGGCGTTTATTGACCAAATCCGTCTCGACGTTATTCATCTGCTCCAGAATTTCCTCAAGCTGTTTAGAGCCTTTTCCCTGCTGCTGCTTTGCATTTTGCAGATCTCTCAGAGCCTTGCGCAGGGCCGCCTGTTTGGCGGCCATTTGGGCAAACTGCTTGCTGGAGCCCTTGCCTTCTTTCATCTGCTTCATCTGATCGTTGAGGCCCTTCTGGCCCTCTGACATCTTATCTGAGGGCTGACCTTTCCCTTCGCTATTTCCTGGCTTGGTGCACATTTGTTTTCCAGACATCATCCCAGACATCTGTTGCTGCATTTGACTCATGGATTCGCTAAACATCAGCGCAAGATCATTGACATTTTTCATCGTCCGTTGCTGATGATTTGATGCATCACCTTTTTTACGGTCTTCGAGTAGATCGATTCCTTCGTTCAGGTGTGTTTTGACCTCAGCGGTCTTCTCTAGCACAAAAGATTCTATTTCGAATACTCTTTGACTAAGGGCTTGCAGGCTGTCTTCAATTAGGGTAAAGTCGTCTTTGAGTTTGTATTGCTCTTGCACCAGATCGATGTATCTGGGCGTAGACATATTTGTTTTATTTAGATCTCCGATGAGATCTTCTTGGTCGAATGACAGTGCGACAAGGTTTTCTAGAAGCTGGCGCATAGCTGCCATATCTTCTTCCATCTGCTCCATATCAGACTGCTCCATTTGTTGCTGCATGTCTTGAGCCATCTGCTGCATCTTCTCACCTGCTTTCTCCTGTGATTCGCCAGCACTTTTTTGCTCGTTTTGCTCCATCTGCTCCATGGCATCATCCAAATCTTCTTGGATTTCGTCCATCCCTTCTTCCGGATCTTCTATCTCGTTTGGCTGGGAGAGCTCCTCATTTCGCTCTTTGAGATCTTCCATCTCTTCTTTGATCTCTTCAAACTCCTCATTGATTTTCTCCTGCTCTTTCTGAATTTCCTGGTTTTCTTCTTCAGAATTCTCTTCAGAATTTTCTGATTCTTCGCTAAGCTCAAGTTCCTTTTCTCCCAGTTCTTGAAGCTTGTCCAGTTGTTGCTTTAGATCGCGCTCAAACTCAAGCTGCTCAAATAGCTCTTCTAGGCGGTCCAACTCCATGTTAAGCTGGTCTTCGCTCATTTCCATGTCTTCCAACATTTTCAGAGCCTCTTCCTTCTTCAACTCCTCCATGAGCTCGCGAATCTTGTCCATCATCTCCTTCGTCTCATCATCGGCGAGTTCTTCAAACATTTCTTGAAGTTTTTCCTGCTTCTTTTGAGTTTCTTCACTCACCTCCTCAAATTCTTGCTGGTTTTCAAGGTTTTCGTCAAATTTTTGCTTGGCTTTCTCCAACTCATCTTCAAGGTTTTCCTGACGCGAAAGCAAATCTTCAAGTTCCTTTTTCATTTGCCAATCGACAGACTTCTCTTGAAGCATCTTTTCACGCATCGATTTGAACTCATTTTTGATTTTCTCCGATTCGTTTCTGGCAGCCTTTAACGTCTTCTTGATGTCATCCTCGTTCTCGTCTTCTTTTTCCTCAAACTCCTCGACCGTAGGTTTATTAAAAGACATGATCGCAGATTTGGTGCTTTTTACACCATTTACACCATCGTTGTCAAAAATTTCGAAATAATAGGAGACCTCATCGCCAGGCGTCAGCTCCAATTCGTTGATATCAAAAACGTGGTCAAAATTGATTCGCTTGGCGTCTGGTTTCGCTAGATCCTGTTGTATGAGATCGGTTATGTTTTTTCCCGCATTGGTGATGCGATAGTTAAAAGTAAGCCGCGTCAATCCATAGTCATCAGAGCCATCTCCCACAGAGTAGACAAGCCCTACATCAGAACTGTCAACAAACTGTTTGACTGAAATGGAAGGATGGACATCGGGAATCACAGCGATATTATAGCTGACAGAATCTGCATTGGGCAAATTTGCATTGCCCACCCGTATAGTATAGGGCGTGTTGCGATAAATGCGTGATGTGTAGTTGAAATTATCTTGTCCTGTGCGGTCTGCTTCGGTAGATTCTCCTTTCCCAAGGATAAAGTCCAGATCGTCGGTATGGATAGCTTGCAATAGCCAGTCGATCTTTGTGCCCTGAGGAACGACTAGATCACCAACGTTTTCCATGGTTTCATCCCGTCGTCCGGTATAAGCAGGATAATCTAGCTCTGTGATTAGATCAACAATATTGGGCTTGAGGAGCACATTGAGCTCGAAGGCAGTTGACGAGACACCTTCGGACACGAAGTGGAAATCTTGGTTCTCCTGCACGTTGTTAAACAAGTACGAGTAGCTGCTAGGCCCCTCTTTCTTCATGCGGTATTGAAATCCCTTGATTTCTATGAATGCTTGTTCTGGAAATACATCTCCATCGATATTGACTTCAAGCTTGAAATCCTCATACTGTGCCACGTCCAGATCACTGTTGGCCAGAGCGAAATGGAAGGGAGCGGCACGTTTAAAATCCTCATTGTTTTTGATGATTCTTGAAGTACTGTCTTTGATCAAACTAGGCGCCCCGACCAAAAGGCCCAATAGGATGAGGAGAGGTGGCAATGCGTAAGGGAGATATTTCTTATTTTTTCGAAGATCGATCGCGGATTGAAATGGTACGGGAGTGATATCCTTGGTCTTTTGCTCAATGCTCGCAAGGAGGAGGGACTGTTGTGGACTTTGATCGCTTTGCCTCTTGAGCTGCAGAACATTGAGCAGTTTATCCTGCACATCTTCAAAGTGTACCCCGATGATGTTTGCTGCTTGCTCATGCGAAATGACCTTTCCGAGTCGGAAATAATGCATCAAGGGCATGAAGACCCACTGCACCAAAGCAACTGCAGAGATTCCGATAAATGAAAAGAAAAGCATCTTACGGATCCCTTTTCCAAAGTAGAAAAAGTGTTCAGCCAGCGCGAAAAGGAGAAAGCAAAATGCAACCAACCCGACGCTGTAAAGCACCCCACGGATGAGTTGATTGATATAGAACTTACGAATGAAACGATCGAGTTTTTCGATCAAAAGCTGATACGTACCCGCCATGCTTTACTACTTATTAATTTACTTAGGTGTGTTGCTCGAGTGGTGTCACCTCAAACGAACGAACCAAATTAAACCCTTTCTGGCTATAAGTCAATAGGTTACAACTAAAAAACCGGATTAAGATACTTTAGTTCACCAATGAGTGAGAATCCAGTCACTCCAAATGAACAGGAAAATTATTGTGCCAGAGGAAAGGTCTTTGTTCCAGGAGGATGTTCTGGTCAGCAGGTCGAATCAATAGATTGTCCATGATAAAAGCAGATCTACTTGATTTAAGGCGAAAAGACTCTTCGATGGAACAATCAAACTCAAATTCAATCATGACCCATTGCCGCCATACATTTGTTTGATTCCAGGACTGCGCACTGCCGACTTCTGTCCAGATACCGTGGCCACTCGTTTCAAGGGCAAACTCTGGCATTGGTTGATGTCTGGGATCAATGTATACCCAGAAAGAAAGCGACAATCGGTCTGCGAGCTGATTGGGCTGCTGCAATACTGTACCGGATGTACTGGATATGTGCAAAGCTCCGGGGCCAGTCATGCTGACTTCCGCGACAAGGCTATCGTAGTCAAACCATCGATAAGAAGCATTGGGGCTGGGGTGAAAATTTTTCCGTGCGTTTTCTGTGACTTGACGTATCGATGAGACTGGCAGACTGGACAGTTGAACACCATCCAGACTTGCGAGCGGATAGGAGGAGTCAAGCAAAACTCTTTCATGCGGCCTGAGGGCAGCACCAGCAACCGTGACCGTGAGCAGTGGTCTTTCATCCATGTCTGCCAGGCGCGTTTTTGTAATCAAGGGATCGCTGATCATCTGGATTGCGGACAATGATTGCTTTAGCGAGGGCCTGGCGGTCATGGTCTCAATGATTGGTATCCCACTTTGGAGAGAGATAGCATATGCGGCTTCCATTGCCCTTACCTCGTGATGAATACTGAGTTTGTCGGTGCCTGTTACCGCCAGGGGCAGCGCCAGAATGGCCTGATGTGAATCAATGCCTTCGAAGGATAGGATATCTGTTTCGATCAATGTTGCGTTGGGGTTGATAAAACCTTGGGTTGTTTGTAAAAAGAAGCGTGCCGATTCGAACACCCAAAAAATAATGACCAAGTACACCAATGCGTTTCTCCAAAATCTTCCCTTTGTAGACTTCATCTCTACCAGCTGACCATAGATCAGATATGCTCCAGTGAGACCGGCTACGTAGTAAAAGGGCCAGACAAATCGACCCAATGCACGGATTTGCTTGAGGGGAGAAAGAATGTCGACCAGCCAATGCATGCCAAAACGAAAGGGAATACACATGGAAAAAATGAGCATGAGCACGCTTGATCCCAGTAGAAAAAGCCATGCTCGAGGCAGTCTTTCACCCAAATCCTCGAAGAAGACTCGACGAGACCGAACCATTCGATAGATCCCTAGGACGAGAAGTAACGCAATCGGTAAGCCCAAATATGCTCGTCCTTCCCATTGTATATTGTCTTTGAAAAGCAGGTATGGCAGTGATTCTGCCCACTTGTAGTGCGGCATAAGGATACTGCCCAATGATGCCTTGTAGGTAAAAAACCCATATACTTCTGCAGGTCGGTCCGAGACCGAATCGGAGCGATTTTGCCAGAATTGAAAAATGATCAATGGCAGCAGACCAGCCAAAAGCATCGGAATGTGTTGCCGCCAGTTCCATCGACGCTCGACCAACCAATCGAAGAAGAGGTATCCAAAAACGAGGAGTAGGTGCATGGGCAAGAAGTAAGGGTGCAACCCACCGGTAATGAATACGAACAGCCCACACTGTGTCGCCCTGCTTACATTGCGCTGCTCATGCCATCTCAAGATCAGTAGCAAGATGCCTGGGATGACAAAGAGGTAGGATAAACTAAGATGACCACCAAGCCGATCCCATTGAGGCGATAGGAAGGTGATGCAAAAAACAGCAACAGTTGCAAACCAACCCCTAAGACCAATTTTGAGGAGTAAGACATAAAGAAGCCCTGATCCGACGAGTGCTCCCGATAAGATTGCGAGATTGATAAGACCCGGAGCAAAATCGGCCAAAGGAAAAAGCGGCTCAATTGTATTAAGAAATAGGGCTAACAGTGGATGGCTATCAAGAAAAAATAGATGTTCTCCGTAAGGATAGTTGATGCCGGTAAAGCGCAAGCCATCATCATGCCGCAGATAGTAGGAGAATAGGTAATAGTTTTTTAGACCATCTCCACCTTCTACGAAGAGATAACCATTGGGATTGATGAGCACCGCCCCAAACCGTACCAAAAGTAGTGCCGGGATGGACAGCAAAAGGGCATAAGAAAAGAGTGTGCCATTCTGCTTCATGAGAGTACGTCGCTATGAGCCCAATAGGGTCTGATAGATCGACTGGATCTGCTGATTTTTTTCATGTGCCAGAACATTATCGAGTAGTGGCTTGATTTGGTCTTCAGAAATGTCAGTTATTTGACTTGCACGCTTGAGAAAACCGATCAAAGTGCGTGTGGCACCAATGCGGGCGTAGGGATTTGCAGAGGGATTTTGCGCGGTTGCGGCATTTTTTTCCAACCAAGGCAGTAGGTCGCCTCCAGGGAGCTTCTGCATGAGACTCTCCATATTCCCATAAAAGCTCAATGCCTGGAACCCTTCAGCAGAATTCATGTGCTTTTCAAAATAAGCGAGATTTTCTACATCCCCGATCTCTTGGTAAATCGCCGAAAGAGCGGCAATAATATCGGCCTGCGACTCATCTTGCAATATTTCAACTTTCTCAAGACAAAGATCGGGATCGATACGATGTAGACCCATCACTGCACTGGCGACAACGGGGTATGCCTCGTCGGGGCCCAGCTTAGAGATCAAGATATCTTTAGCGTTTTCTGGGCTTACCATGGCCAAAATCAGAATCGCATCTGCCCGGACTTGACTGTGTTCGTCATATTCAGCAATTTTTATCAGTGTTTGTAAAGGAGCATCCGAAGACTCCCAGTCGACTGAGTTTAGGGCTTTGCGACGGATTTCCCAGAAAGGGTCGGTCATCGCCTTGGAAAGTAGCAGATAGGCTGTACTGTCTTTCACACTGGCTACTTGCTCCACGATCTGATCTCTAATCATATACGGTGCAGATGGACCATAGATCACCTGGCTAGCATGCAAATCCAGGTCGTGTTGTTTGGTGGCCAGCAGTGCATTTTTGGGATCAAGTAAGACAGCTACTGGCTCCTCGGCTAGGGAAAAAGACTCGACTTGATTGCGTTGATCAATCACAAAGTGGACGATTTCGTGAGTGCCATCTCCGTAATAGAGATCGACCTCCGTTGGCAATCGATAAATGGGCTGGTTTTGATCTGGATCTTGCGTTTGGTCTATGGTTAACTCAAGTGTACGACTGTCCTTATCCCAGCTATAGGAGTAGTCAAGATCCGGATGTCCTGACGAAAGAAACCATTGATTAAAAAACCAATTAAGGTCTTCGCCGGTCACTTTTTCATAAGCGAGTCTGAGGTTATGCACCTCGACGGCGGTCATGGCATTGTCCAAGAGATAGGTTTTCCAGCCGGCAAAAAAGAGGTCGTCTCCCAAGTAAGAGCGCAACATATGGAGTACGAGACCGCCCTTATTATAGCTATGCGCATCAAACATATCCTCCTTGTCTTCGTAGCGATAGTCGATCAGTGGGTGCCTGTTTGTTTGGGCCTCATAGAGATAACCGCCCAGCTCATTGGCCCGATGATACTCAGCGACATCAGATCCGTATTTGTATTCAAACCAGAGATATTCTCCATAGTTGGCAAAGCCTTCATTTAGGGTGAGGTGGGCCCAACTTTCGCAGGTTACGTAGTTTCCAAACCAGTGATGAATAAGTTCATGGGCGACGATGTAGTCGTTGTTGTTATCAATCAGCTCTCGTTTGTGCTTTTGCACTTGCTGTCCGAAAATCACAGCAGTGGTATTTTCCATTGCACCTGAAACATAGTCCCGCACCACCACCTGGCTGTATTTTTTCCAGGGATAGGGCACACCGGTCAGCTCAGAAAAAAAGGTGATCATCTCCGGCGTATGATTGAAGATTTCTTTGGCGTCATTTTGGTACTCTGGCTCCACATAGTAATCCACCGGAATATCTTGCCATCGGTCGCTCACTTTCGCAAAATCACCTACACCCAACATGACTAGGTAGGGGGCGTGGGGTTGGTCCATACTCCAGGTATCGGTGCGAGTGCCATCTGGGTTTTGACGACTTGTCCCCAGGACTCCATTTGAGAGGGTCTTAAATTTTTGATCGACGGTGAGTGTGATTTCGTGGGTTTGTCTTTCATTCGGCTTGTCGACGGTAGGAAACCAGTTCGAATTAAATTCTGTCTCTCCTTGTGTCCAGATCTGTTGAGGTTTTGAAGCATCCGTACCATCGGCGTTGATGAAGAACAGTCCTTTGTCTGACGTGATGGCAGCTCCTGAAGCATCACCCTCCGAGGGCGATGCGACATAGTCAAGATAGAGCAAGATCTCCTGACCAGGCTGGTAAGGTCGATCCAACTCCACAACCAATTTTTGACCATTGTATTGATACTCAGGAGTGATGCCGCTGCTCAGAAGGCGCATCGACTTAAATTCAAAATTCTTTGCATCAAGAACGACCTGCTCAACCTCCTCACTGAATGGGGTGAGGCGAAGCGTGGCTTTGCCGAGCACTTTTTCATTGGGCCAGTCAAAGCGTAGGTCAAGTTTGGTATGCAACAGATCGACTGTGCGGCGGGCCGAATTACGGTAGATGGGCAGGTCATTTGGGATGGGATCATCCGGGAGCGCCGGTGCCGTCACCACCAATGTGTCTAGATTGCGGATCTCTGTCTCCACGACTTCCTCAGGAGGAGTAGGGTCAGGGGTAGTGGTTGCAACCTGCTTGGAAGTGTTGCAGGCAAAGAAAAGTAAGCAGATAAAGGACCAGGGTTTTAGCATTTTCATACGGCTACATTATACTCACGCAAGGCATCGTTTAAGGACACTTTCTGGTTGGTACTCTCTTTGCGCTTACCAATGATCAAAGCGCAAGAAACTTGGTAATTTCCAGCAGGAAATGTTTTTTGATAAGAACCGGGGATCACCACACTCTGAGGAGGTACATAACCACGGTGGGTTACGGGATCATCGCCGGTGACATCGATAATGCGGCTAGATTGAGTAAGCACCACATTTGCACCGAGCACTGCTCCTGTTCCGATCCGCACACCTTCTACCAAGATACAGCGCGAACCGATAAAACAATCATCCTCCACAATGGTGGGAGAAGCTTGTATGGGCTCTAGTACACCACCGATCCCGACACCTCCGCTGAGGTGCACATTGCGTCCGATTTGTGCACAAGAACCGACAGTGGCCCAAGTGTCAACCATCGTCCCGCTGCCTACCCAGGCACCGATGTTCACATAACTAGGCATCATGATAACTCCTTTCTCAAGATAGGCACCGTGCCGAGCTATGGCGTGGGGTACTACTCGCACACCCTTTTCAGCATATCCATTTTTCAATGGGATCTTATCGTGAAATTCAAGCGGTCCGACCTCAATGGTTTCCATTTTTTGGATTGGAAAATACATGAGGACTGCCTGCTTTACCCATTGGTTCACCTTCCAGTCATCACCCGAAGGCTCGGCCACTCTTATTGATCCACGATCGAGTAAATCGATGACTTCGCGAATCGCATCTTGGGTCTCAGTGTTCTTTAGGAGTGACCTGTCTTGCCACGCAGCTTCGATTTTATCTACTAATTCTTGCACGGTATAATCTCTGATATATGGTTGGAAAAAGCCGAAAATTAGTACAAAATTCTAACAGCGAAGAATTGACCAGCCAGCCCAATCAAGAAGCCCGTAAGTATATCTGGAACTTGATGTGCCTTGAGATGCAATCGGGCCGACCCAACCACTCCAGAAAACAAGATGAGCACTGCCATCAGTAGGAACACATGAACCTCATAAGGGCCCAATACAACATAGGGCTGATCAAAGATCCAACCCAAGGTTCCGACCAGTCCGATCATACCCCCCAGACCGACCGCATGCAGAGATGTTTTATTAAAAAGTGCGGCAAAAAAAGCCATACTCAGCGCCAAGCATGCTCCCAGCGTGAAGGATTCAAAAGGATCTGGTATGTTAGGGTTCTGACGAATGTTGGCATAAAACCAAAAGTAAAAAGCCAGGGTTGCAATCAATGGGCCCCAGCGCTCTTCCTTGGTT
>CAJQNM010000037.1 GCA_905479665.1 uncultured Saprospiraceae bacterium | reverse complement strand
TTGCCACGATTGTACAATTCAACCAATCCAGAAGGGTAGTTTAGATCTGCCCGTAAGACCATCTCGTGTGAAAAACCCAGGGTAATTTGCTTTTTGCGATATACTGCCTTTAGTGTCTGCAGAGACAGCCGTGTTCGCAATTGATTCTTGGGCGCCAAATTCGTTGCAAGTCGATCCAGATCCAGCAATGCCCCTTGCTCTCCAGAACCAATTAGATCTCGATAAGCAGCACCACTATGATAGTGATGATAGCCCAAACTGACCAAGCCGACGGTGAGGCCACTATCCGGAAATGCCCATGCCGGATTGTAATAGTCTACCTCCACCAGTCCCTTCCAGCTACCGGTGCTAAAATCCACTTGAGCACCTAGCCATAGTGCCCAGCTGGTAAAAGCGATTGTAAATAGGACGCGCCTCATTGCAAGATTATTTCGGCACCTACTTTGACATCCATTTTTTGTCCCGGTTGAAGACGCGCCTGCTCCATTCCCTCCGCACTCGTCCTGATCAAAACCTCCAGCATGAGCGAGTCCGACACAAGCACAAAATCAATCTGAGTCTCACTGAGGGGGTAAAAAAGTATTGACGTATTATTGTTGATTACCTCCCCTACCTCATTCACACGCGCAGACTGTATCTCTCCCGATGGCTCAGCGTTAAACAGCAGTTGGTCTCCATGACTGTCAACAAAACGTAGCTTCGGATCAAAACTCAAGGGAATACCATTCTCAGCCACTAACTTAAGTCGTGCATCACCAACTTCGCCAAAATCACTAAAACTCACTGGCACTCCATACCTCACAATAACACGCGGTATTTCAACCTCCAGAGGCAATTCAACAACAGCGTTCAAAACAGCAAGACTCGCATCAGAAATAAAAAATACTTCCTCCGGGTCGCTATCGGGATTCAGGACAATATCAATATTGTAAAATATTGTAAGTAAATTATCACCTATTAAATCGGCAATATTTGAATTCATCCGATCAAAGGTGATGCGTTGTGTGACAGTGTCCCCACGCTCTTCGAGTGTGGGATAGCCAATGGGAATAATTTCGTCTAGCAAAGGGCTTACAAAGTCAACACGCGTGCTGTCGTCCAATAGGGTATATAGCTCACGCACTTGAGCGCCAGCCGGCGCTCCAAAACTATTTGCCAAATCAAAATGAACTTTCGGATCAAGTATCTTAAACTCCCCTTCGACCAGAGAATCAGGCAAGGCAACATCAATCGTACGCAGACCCGTACTGATCACCTGAGAGGCCAGATTGCCTTCGATATAATTAAATTCAAATGAGGTAAGCTGCAGGAAAGACAGCGGCAGGACAATTCGGTCTCCGCTGGATGTGCGTGCGTCATAATGCACAGAAAACGCACCTCCTTCCAGCTCCATATCATAGCCAGCGAGTGAAATCGAGTCGGATATAAATTGATTGGGAGGGCCTGTATTTATTATTGTAAAGGTTTCCTCAAGTGAAGTACCGTCACGTTGCAGCTCCGGGATGCGGACCGTCACCGTCAGATCCTCTGCCAGATTTGAATTTAAAATAAATAAGAGCGTCTTCCCGTCTAGGCTGGCACGATTCAGTGTAAATCCATTTACCTCTTGTAACGGAATCACCAGAACCGAATCGATTAGGGGGATCGGAAAATTAATATCCAGTGCCGGCAGCAGGGTATCCGCTTTTTGCACGAATGGATCTGCAAAGAAATTTAGCGTAAATACATTATCATCGTTTACCGTCACCTCGAGCGTGTCAAGTAGATCGACCAGCTGGTCTGAGCTAAATTGAGTTTGTAGTAGCGGTATTGCCAGAGAGGGTGTAGCAGGCTTTAAGGTGAGGTTGGAAAAATCTTCCTGCTTGAGGCAACTGGATCCCAGCACCACGATCAATGCTCCCCAAATGAGAAAAGCCCGACTTGACATTGATTTCAGACCTCGATCAAGGCAATTTAAATATCTGCCCCAACGTCGGAATTTCCACATTTTTGAAGCCAACCTCGCCCATAAGCTCGCGAAAAGCCACTTGTGTTTCGTATTCTCCATGCACCAAAAAGAGGTTTTAAGTTTCTTTTGGTTTTTGATAAAATCCAACATTTCATGACGATCACCATGAGCTGAAAGTGAGTCGATGCGCTCCACTTCAGCACGAACTTGCTTTCGCTCACCAAAGAGTTTGATCTCCTCGATGCCATTGAGCAGCATCCCTGCGGGAGTAGAGGGCGAAGAATAACCCACGATCAGAAATGTGCTCGCTGGATTGTCGATATTGTTATAGAGGTGGTGCTTTACTCTACCTGCATTCATCATGCCTGACGAACTAATGATGATGCAGGGTTCCTTAGAGTTATTAAGTCCCTTCGATACGTCAACCGACCGCACATAGGTGAGATTATTAAATCCAAAAGGATTGGGATCGATGAGGAGATATTCATTCAAATCGGAATCGTAGCACTCCGGATGTGCACCAAAGATTTGTGTGGCGTTTACGGCAAGTGGGCTATCGACATAGACCGGTACACGTGGAAGCCGACCCGCCGTTTCGAGCTGATCCATCAGATACACCAACTCTTGGGTGCGACCTACACTGAACGCAGGGATGATCAGTTTACCACGTTTTTCTCGACAAGTATGGTCGATCACCTGCAAGAGCTTATCTACCGATTGAGGCATTCCCTCATGATCGCGATCCCCATAGGTCGACTCACAAATGAGGTAGTCGACTTCTGGCATGGGCTGAGGATCTCGCAAGATCGGTCGGTTTGGTCGACCTATATCACCGGTAAATCCGATCAGTTTTTCCTCCCCTCCCTCCTTGATTTTTAGGGTCACGTTTGCACTGCCCAAAATGTGGCCGGCATCGCGAAACTGGAGTTCTACTTTGGGGTCGATCCGCATCCAGCTATTGTACCCCAGAGTGGTAAAAAGCTCCATGGTTTCCGCAACGTGCTTACTTGTGTACAGGGGTTTGACCAGTTTTTTATTGCTGCCTGCCTTTCGGGCCCTCTTGTTTTGGTATTCTGCGTCGCGCTCCTGAATTTTGGCACTGTCAAGGAGCATGATTGCACACAGACTGCGGGTGGCATGCGTACAAAAGATTCTTCCCTTAAAACCATCTTTGATCAAGCGAGGCAATCTGCCGGTGTGATCAATGTGCGCATGAGACAAAATCACGATATCTACTTTGCGCGGATCAAAATGCCACTGTTGGTTAAAATCTTGCAGCGCTTTGTCGCGCCCTTGGTATAAGCCGCAATCGAGCAGGATGCGCAAACCCGAATCGAGGGTGATCAAATGCGAACTTCCAGTCACAAAACGGGTCGCCCCACAGAACTTAATGCGCATACCGAAATCTGTTTGGTTGAAGGGTGAAGGTACTAAAAGGCTCCTACTGAATCTTCAATCCACTGTGCTCCAAAATAACTTCAATTCTAGCTTTCGATCCCACCAGGCCAAAGGATCCCTTGATGGAGACGTCATCTTCGCGTGTTTTTTCTGTCTGTCGCTGTACTTCTTCAGGTACGTCGAGGGTCGTGAAATCGCCATCGACCGACAATCCGTAGCCTTCTAGATTTGAGAGATCTAGATTTACTCCGGCATTTTCCCCTTCGATCAAGGCATACTCCAAACCTGTGCCTACCTGGTCTACCCAAAGATCTCCATACGAAATATCGCCATCAATACCCACGCTCAAGACGTCGATCTCGGTGTCGCAGTGATCCGCGATGATCCGTGCTTCTTCGACACGATCGATTTCGATAGAACCATACTTGTTCTCCAGGTCGAGCGTACCGATGTCTCCAAGAAAATTCTTCGTGTTGGTCGCTCGTATCTCAAGATCATTGGCACTATGCACATTGATTCTAGAGAAACGGGCATCCACCTCCATAATATTAGCATCATTTACACGCAACTTGTAAAAGTTCAGTTCAGCATCCGTTTCATTGGCCTTGGCAATCACCCCATATCCGTGACTGAGGTCGAGTCGGAGTTTTCCTGTCACCTGGTCTACCTCCACATCTCCATTCTTTAAATTGATGGTTACATCTCCGTCAATTTCGCCCACATCGACACGCCCATATTTATGATCAATTTCCAGGTCAGCGACACGGGGCATCCGCACCTCATAATCAATGCTGATATCTGCCTCCCCCAACCAATCTTGAATGAACCACCACACTGATTTGTTGGTGCGTATTTCGGTCCCAGCATGGACATGAGAAGAAGAGCTTGAAAAGTCTACATCGATCCTTTTTAGCGTCTCCTCGCCTTTACTTGCACTCTTGGCCTGAGTCGTGACCCGCACAGATATTTGCACCTCTTCTCGATCCCAGGTTGTCACCTCGACCCGTCCGTATTGATTATCAATACTTACTTGGCCGCCTGCCCGCAGCTCAAAGGTTTCTTCGATAAGTTTAGAAAATTCACGATCTGCAGCCCCCTGAAGCATATAAGAAATTCCGCCCAGGAATACGACCAGCAGTGCAAAGTTCCTACATGTTGACCGGTGCCTCATGTGTTCTTTGTTCAAAAGGTTTAGAATGTTCCATTACGCGTTCCAGCATTTGGACTTTATTGTCGTAGGCACTGATGATCGACTGCAACACCTGCTCCTTCGACTGTACAGGTACCAGCTTGAGTTCTCTTTTTAGTTCGGAAATGTCACCATCTATTCTACTCAATTCTTCTTGAATTGATCTAAAATCGGGGTTGCTTGCCAGCTGCAACACCATCTGATTTACCTCCTGGTAATAATAATCTTCCAGTTCGCCTAGACCTGCACTTTCGGCATAAGTATCGCGATTTTCAAGATTTTGGACGACCGCGAATGCGCCGATACCTGCACCTAGCAGCAGCAGACCTACCGCTGCAATGGCCCGCAGCCAGTTTGGAGAGATCTTCCTGACCTTTGCCTGCGGCACTTCAAGTTCATCGACAATCCCCTCCCAGACTTTGGCAGAGGGTTTCTCCTCGTCAAACTGTCCGCGTTGATCTGCGATAAATTTTTCCAATCCATCCATCTCCATTCTTCGTTTATCCATCTCCCAGTAAGGATTTTAATTTTTGCTTCGCTCGGCTATATTGAGATTTAGATCCGCCTTCTGATATTTGCATGATTTCAGCAATTTCTTTGTGATCATAACCTTCTAGTGCATACAGACTAAAGATGACTCGATATCCATCTGGTAGCTTCCTCATCGCCCTCTTGATTCTTCGCACTTCATCAGACACATCTTCCGCTGGCTCATAGCTCACCGGTACTCTACCATGGTGATCCATCAGATCTACCGTATCCAGTTTGCGTTTTTTTAAAATATTAATGCAATGATTTACTACAATTCGCTTTATCCAGGCTCCCAAAGTCGCTTCTGCTCGGAAGGAGTCTAATTTTCTAAAGATGTCTACAAACGCATTTTGTAATGCATCTTCTGCTTCTTCGCGATTTCCCATCATACGCAGGCATATGTTAAACATCGCTTGCGAATATGACTCATAGAGGCTGGCCTGTGCTGCTCGATCTCCACGCAAACAGCTGCGCACTAGCTCCTGTTGTCCGATAGGTGGGTTCAATCGTTCCTAATTCTATATCAATAGACACCGCAGCATAAGAGTGGTTGCATCCTCTGCAGATTACTTATTCTTCTTCCGCCACACCTCGCAACTGGTCGAGGGCTTCTTTGGGCAACTTCTTGTCAACAACCTTGTCATTCAGAAAGGCATTGAGCTTTTCTGCATTCATCGTTGATTCTAAAGCACCAAATTCATTGACGCGTATATCGAAGCCTTCCAACTCATCATGAGCTTCGGGCTTTCCTTCTCGTGGTATCTTCTTCGGCATATAAGTAAAACGATGACAACTAGCTGGGAGTTCCAACCTGATCAAAGAGATCGGCTGCACCAGCAAAGCGGGTCGTCACTTCATCGCGTCCCAGTATCTCCATCATGGCAAATAAATCCGGACCGCCAGAGACACCAGTGAGTGCGATACGCAACAGAGGAAGAATCTGGCCAAAAGAAAGATCATGCTCTTCTAGGTACTGAGAGAGTTTGCCTTTGAGTACCTCGGCAGAAAAGTTTTCCACCTCGATCAGATCCGTGACTAACTGCCCGAAATGGGGTTTTATCTCCTCTTTCCATTTCTTGCGCAAGGTCTTTTGATCAAAATCTGTTGGTGCCAGAAAAAAGGCTTTGGCCGCTTCAGGCAGCTCTTCTAACGTATGGATACGAGGTTGTAAAAGTGCCGCCATCTGAGGAAAGGTATCTTCCGGAATTTGGTAGCCTGCAGCTTCGATAAACGGCCGCGCTACTTTCTGAAAGTCTTCCCCTGAAAGGCCCTGCAGATGTTGCTGATTGAACCAGCGCGCTTTTTCAAAATCAAAACGAGCTCCGGATTTTGAGACTTGCTCCAGGGCAAATTTCTCCTGCAGCTCCAACATCGAAAAGATCTCTTGCTCATCTCCGGGATTCCATCCCAAGAGCGCTAGGAAATTGATGACCGCCTCAGGCAAGAATCCATATGAATCAAATCCAGGAAAATTTTCTTCGGCACGCGCTCGACCCGACCAAGCCAACGGGAAAACCGGAAATCCAAATTTCTGCCCATCACGCTTGCTTAACTTTCCCTTACCTGTAGGTTTGAGCAGCAAAGGCAAATGAGCAAATGTTGGGATATGATCGGCCCAGCCCAATCCTTCGTACATAAATATGTGGTGAGGAGTGCTGGAGAGCCACTCCTCCCCTCTGATCACATGGCTGATTTGCATCGAATAGTCGTCAATCACGTTGGCAACATGATACGTTGGCCAGCCATCGCCCTTTAGGATGATCTTATCATCTAGATCTCGTGTGGCAAATGTCACTTCTCCCCTGATCTCATCACGAAAAGAAATCTCTCCTTCTTCCGGTAGGTGTAAACGCACCGTGTAGGGTTCGCTACTTGCCAGGCGGCGCTCCACTTCATCTGCTGCCAAGGTGAGGCTATTTTTCATCCTTGCACGCGTGCGCGAATCGTATCGTGCCACCTGATTTCCAGCGTCCATTTCTTCCTGACGCATCCGATCCAACTCCTCTGGAGTATCGAAAGCGTAATATGCATATCCAGATGAGACCAACTGTTCGACATATTTCCCATAGACAGCTTCGCGCTCTGACTGTCGATAAGGGCCGAGATCTCCTCCCAGATCCGGACCTTCATCAAACTGCAATCCACACCACTGCAAGGCGTCTTTGATGTACTTTTCGGCACCCTCCACATAGCGTGAGCGATCGGTGTCTTCTATCCGTAAGATAAATTTCCCACCATGTTGTCGAGCGTAGAGATAGTTGTACAGTGCAGTCCGTACACCACCAATGTGCAAAGGCCCAGTGGGACTTGGTGCAAATCTCAAACGCACTTGCTTTTCAGAATTCGTATGCATAAACAAACCTTCTTTGTATGACCAGAATCACATCACTGCGATCAATTTTTTACCGACTGGCACAGCAGTTGGTCGATTTTTGCCGTTATAGTCGCGTAATAGCCGCAAATTTAACTATACTCAGAGAACCCTGGTTCATTATGTATTTAACAAAGACACCCGGAGTCATTCAAAATCTATTTCCAGGTTTGGTTTGGCACATCCCCGTTGAGGAGAAAAAAATCTTCCTCACTTTTGATGATGGCCCGGTTCCTGAAGTGACCCCCTGGGTGCTGGATCAACTTTCTGACTATGATGCCAAAGGCACATTCTTTTGTGTCGGTGACAATGTCTCCAAACATCCCATAATACATCGTAGACTCGTAGAAAGCGGGCATGCTGTAGGAAGTCATACCTACAATCACCTATCCGGGTGGGGTACAGAAAATATCCGCTACTTTCACAATGTGCGGCGCGGTGCCACCTTGACCAAATCCGGCCTGTTTCGCCCACCCTACGGACGACTCAAGCCCAGCCAGATTCCATTCCTATCCCGGCACTACAATATCATAATGTGGGACGTGCTGAGTGGTGATTTCGATCCAAAGATCTCGGCCCAGCAATGTTTGGAAAATGTGATCCAAAATGCAGAGGCCGGTTCGATTATCGTTTTTCACGACAGCATCAAGGCCAATGAAAAGCTCCGATATGTCTTACCCCGGGTGCTGAAACACTTTAACCATCATGGTTTTTCCTTCCACGCCTTGACTGAAGATCTGCTCGGCGAACGCGATTCGATGCGGAAATCCGCTTAGTAAAAGATCTTTGCAGGAACAAAAGTAGTCCCTTAGTATGTTACTTTGTAAATCACGTCTTGATGAAAAGACCAGAAGAAGTACTGAGCGAACTGAAGCAGCGCCTCAATGGGCTGGAACTGCTCGAACGCCTGAAGGGATATCTGGCCGGTTCTGCACGCAAGATGATGTATGCTGCACTCCTGCTGTTCTTCTCCTATCAGAAAAAAGATACCCCAGGTTGGGCTAAGCGAATCGTATTGGGTAGCCTTGCATATGCTCTCGCTCCCGTCGATCTCATACCGGACCTCACCCCTTTCATTGGATTTCAAGATGACTTTGGCGTATTAATGCTTGGATTGGTCAGCATTGCCGGGCACATCAACGAAGATGTGCGCACCAAAGCCCGCACGCAGATGAGCAAGTGGTTTCAACATGCCGATCTAAGTGAGCTGCAGGAGGTAGATCGCAAACTGTAGGAAATCTATTCAGATACTCCCTGCACCAGTAAGGAAACCTCGTTATACAAAACATCAATGAAGCCCTTGACAATGGTAAAGGTCATCACTTCTCCTTCTTCCTTCCGTACCGTGACTACGCCTGTTCCCAAGGCGGCCACGATCGCCGCGTGGTTTTCCAGCACTTCAAATTGACCATCTGTTCCGGGTACTTTGACAGACACGGCATGACCTGTATAGATTTCTTTATCGGGAGAAAGAACGGTGAGTTGCATAGCTCGATTTATTGATTTGCTTCGGCGATCAGACGCTTGCCTTTTTCGATCGCGGCCTCAATGTTACCTACCAGGTTGAAGGCAGCTTCCGGATACTCATCCAGTTCGCCCTCAAGAATCATATTAAAACCCTTGATCGTCTCTTCGATCGGCACCAAGACTCCTGGAGTACCAGTAAATTGCTCCGCCACGTGAAACGGCTGAGACAGAAAACGCATGGCTCGTCGAGCCCGATGCACCACCAGCTTATCTTCGTCCGAAAGCTCATCTAGCCCGAGGATGGCAATGATATCCTGCAACTCATTGTATCGCTGCAAAATATTAATCACACGCTGTGCGGTATCGTAGTGCTCATCTCCCAGCGTTGCACGATTCATGATACGTGAAGAACTATCGAGTGGATCAATGGCAGGATAGATACCCAACGATGACAACTTTCGGCTCAAAACCGTGGTGGCATCAAGGTGGGCAAATGTCGTAGCCGGAGCCGGATCCGTAAGGTCATCCGCAGGCACGTAAACAGCCTGTACTGAGGTGATAGATCCACGCTTGGTTGAGGTGATACGCTCCTGCATCACACCCATCTCGGAAGCCAAAGTAGGCTGATAACCCACTGCAGATGGCATCCGGCCCAGCAGGGCAGATACCTCCGAACCGGCTTGCGTAAATCGGAATATGTTGTCAATAAAAAAGAGAATGTCACGACCTCCGTTGGGATCACTCAGATCTCCATCACGGTAGTACTCGGCCACAGTAAGACCTGAGAGCGCAACTCTGGCACGTGCACCTGGTGGCTCGTTCATCTGTCCAAATACGAAGGTAGCTTTCGAGGTTTCAAGTGCAGCCTTATCAACTTTCGAAAGATCCCATCCACCAGCTTCCATAGAATGCATGAACTCTTCACCATAGTTGATGATACCAGCTTCCAGCATTTCGCGCAAGAGGTCATTGCCCTCTCGAGTACGCTCACCCACACCAGCAAATACCGAAATTCCATCGTAGCCTTTGGCAATGTTGTTGATCAGCTCTTGAATAAGGACAGTTTTACCTACCCCAGCACCACCAAAGAGCCCAATCTTACCTCCCTTAACGTAAGGCTCAATCAGATCGATTACTTTGATCCCCGTAAAAAGAACCTCCGTCTCTGTCGAAAGGTCTTCATATGCGGGTGGTTTACGATGTATATCGTAGGTTTCTCCAGTGGCTTGAAGATCATCAATACCGTCGATCGCTGTTCCAACGACATTAAAAAGGCGTCCCTTGATGCGCTCTCCAACGGGCATGGCGATCGGTTTGCCAGTGTCGACCACCGATGCTCCCCGCACCAGTCCATCTGTTGCATCCATCGCAATGGCTCGCACGCTGTCCTCACCAAGATGCTGCTGGCACTCCAGGACCAACATATCTCCGTTTTCTCGTTCGATAACCAGTGCATTCAATATTTCCGGAAGGACAGAACCCTCTGCGCCGAAACTAACGTCAACAACAGGACCAATGACCTGCTTCACCTGACCAGTATTTGCCATAAATTTATGTGGTTAAATAGCCGCTTTTGAAATTTGCTGCAAAGATAACTGTAGCTGGCAACTAGACAACTGCTGAGCCGTAAATCTTACTTGAGGGCACCTCCAAATACTCGATGGCTAGTCCGCGGAGCCAGGTTTTCTACAAGACGTGCCTATTTACTGGCAAAGTCAGGGTCATTTACTTTAAAGATCAACCGGAACTTCATTTCGGTTTGCTATACTTGGGTGCGTGACATTTGATTCAGACGAAATAGAAAAGCAGGCCCTCAATGGCATCGGCCTAACCAAAGTCGATGATCAGCCGGAAGGAGCCCCAAACGCATATGGGATGACCACTCCCGATGCGCCTGCTGATGCACTTTGGAAAGTACTTTTCACCAATAGTCAAATCAAAAGAGGTGCACTGGAATTGTCACGGCTCTCGATTCATCAGAATATCGTCCCCAATGAATCTGCGCCCTACTGTAGTTTCGCAGCGGGAGAACTGATCCGTCAGATCATTGATGAGCGTGATTGGATGCTTTGCGATGAGGCTTTTCGGATCTTGGTGCATCTTAAGAAGCGACTTCATCCGACAGCCATCCCCATTTGCTTACAACGGATGGGTCAGAAATTTGACGCCTACCACCACCTGCAAAATATATTGGGAGAACGCGCCCGCTGGCTCAGCCGGCAGCGGCCGTCATGGTCGTGGCTCGAGATCATGCATCGCAATGATGACTTGGCCTTCGAAGGCCCTTTTCGCAGCTGGTGGCCCATCTTCCTCTGGGGACAGTCGCAGCAGGGCGCCCAAATGAATCAACGCATTTTGAAAAACCTAGCTGGCCTGGACACCAAGGAAAAGCAAATTTTGGTCGAGTGGATCAGTACGCACGGTGATTCCTCGCATCTGTCCATTTTGCGTGCATTGCCTGCCGGTCGATCCCAGATCGTAGGTCGACTCATTCTCAACACCAGACTCCAGCTGCTCGATCCTGAACTGCATGAAGAAGTGGGGCAATTTGCTGCACGCTATTTTGAGAAGAGCCTAATTATGCGCAAGAATCTACTATCCCTCAAGTCCTCTTCTAGTCAGACCGCTCCAGAAATATCTTTTCGGCAAGAAGATCTGAATCTCTTTGCTGTATATTTTGCCAATCCCATTATGCAATTGCTTTGCCTGAGCGATCCGGACACCTGGGCCCCAGATGATTTTGATCAATATCTCGAGGCGATGATGATGGATGAGAAATCAGAACAACTCACTCAAATTACTATTGCCGGCTCGGTTCTGCACGGCAGGAAGAAGCGAACATTTCAGATTTGCGAATCCTATTTCTTGAATTATCCTTCCGGCAATACTATCGCCTTGAAAATGGAAAAAGCCTTTGCCAGTCTCGACGGCAAGTCATTTAATCAACTCATTAAAATTATTATACAAGACAATGAGCGCAGATTCGAAAAACTGAATTTACTCGTTTCTGAAAAATCACCTTACATTTCCCGAAAAAACTCCGACGAGATTATCGAGTTTTTGGTTGATGCCTTTTACTACGATTTGCGCCATACCGAAATGAATAACTTAAATGAGTCTCTTCCTTTGTTGGCCACAAAAATCGATCCACGAGTTTTTCCAAAATTAAACTCGCGCTTAAATCAAGATACCATTTTGAGCAAATCATTGAATAAAAAATTCCGCTCTTTTCTATCCTCGCTGGAGCAAAGAGCAATTCTCCTAGAAGCCCTTACCTTACCCGAGCAATGAAAAAAGATCACGTACTGCGCAGAGCAGCAGAAGAAGATTATGCCCAGGAATTGAAGTGGCTCAAGCAAGCAGATGCCGGCACGGCACCAACCAATTGGCAATTGTCTCCGCAAGCTGTACTGCTGTATCTCATGGGAGGAAAGACGAGCAAAGGCAAAGCCATCACCCCCAAGTATTTCGGACAGCGCCGCTTGATTGAACTCTCCATTGCCACACTCCTTACGGACAGGGCCTTGCTACTGATTGGTGTGCCTGGTACAGCAAAGACCTGGCTCTCGGAGCATCTCTCGGCAGCGATCTCTGGTGACTCCCGCTTGCTGGTGCAGGGCACTTCCGGCACAGCAGAAGATGCCATACGCTATGGCTGGAACTATGCACAACTCTTGCAAAAAGGCCCATCTAAAGATGCACTCGTGCCCAGCCCAGTGATGACTGGCATGCAAGATGGAAAGATCGTTCGGATCGAAGAGCTCACTCGTATACCGGCCGATATTCAAGATGGTCTGATCACTATTCTATCCGAAAAACAATTGCCCATTGCCGAATTGCAAATGAGTGTGCAAGCACTCCAGGGATTTAATATTATAGCCACTGCAAATGATCGGGACAAAGGCATTCACGATATGTCATCGGCGCTCAGTCGACGGTTCAATACGGTGCGCCTTCCGCTTCCTGCCACCCTAAAGGAAGAGGTCGAGATAGTACACTTTCGGATAAATCAACTGCACCCTGATTTAGATATTGAGAAAACAATTGGGACCAAAGACATCGAAAAACTGGTGACCATTTTTCGCGAATTACGCTCGGGGCAAACCGAAGACAAAGACCTTAAATTAAAAACCCCATCTGCTACGCTAAGTACCGCAGAAGCCATCTCGGCAATAAATAATAGCATCAGTCTGATCAAACATTTTGACAAGGGCGAAACCGGATTGGCAGAAAGCATCGTATCAAGTGTCGTCAAAGACGCTCAGCAGGATAAGGTTGCCTTGCAGGAATATCTTGAAGCGGTCCTCAAGACTCGACGAGGTTGGAATAAATTATATCAATCTTGTCGCGATTTGCTTCCTGATTAATGAGTGAAATTAAACACTTCGGAATCCGTCATCATGGCGCCGGATCAGCGCGAAATCTTCTCACCGCATTAGACGCTTTTGATCCTGATGTGGTCCTGATCGAGTGCCCTGCAGATGCTGCGCATCTCATCCCCTCTGTTCAGGAAAATTTATTGGTGCCACCGGTGGCCATCCTCATCTATG
>CAJQNM010000036.1 GCA_905479665.1 uncultured Saprospiraceae bacterium | reverse complement strand
CGATCTCACCATTAGTGTAAGTGGCATCGGGTGCCGTGTAGTTTTGAGCTTCTGCACAGGTAATTGAAGCTGGGCAATTTGTCGTGATCGTTGGCGGCGCCGGTGGCAATACCGTGATGTCGCACGTCTCCGTGATATCTGCGTCCGTGCAGTTATCTGGATCGCTTGCAGGCAGTGTATAGGTAACTGTCAAGGTACCACCACATAAGGCTGGAAGTGTTCCGTTTACACCCATTAGTGTGCCCATAAACAAGCAACCGCCCACATCTCCATTAGTGTAAGTGGCATCGGGTGCCGTGTAGTTTTGTGCTTCTGCACAGGTAATTGAAGCCGGGCAGTTTGTGGTAATTGAGACGGGCAAAGCAGCCTCTATCGTATACGTAAAGACACATACCTCGCTATCCTCATCAGTATCAAGCATCCCATTGGGCGCTCCTCCCATGCCATCACCGGTATCGTCAAAAACAGTAATCGTCCTGTTTATAGTTTGTTCAGCACAAAAGGATCCTACCATATCATCAACACAGGTAAACTCTATGGTACCACAAGCATTGTTGCCAATTACCAGATTGTAAGGAGCCAACTCCAGATCTGCAGCAGTGGCTGGGCAGGCAGGTACCGTCCCAATGTTGGCACAGGCAAAAGTACCTAGATTTAAATTCGTAGGACAAGTAGCCTCAAACTCGCAGCAACCCGGATTGTCGAAGGTCGCACTCTCTGTACATCCATTATTTTCGGTGACGGTGACACTGTACATGCCCACAACAGCTGGATTTACCATGAAGCTGGCCACATTGCCTGGAGCTGCAACTCCTCCGGGTACCGTCCATTGGTAATTCGTAATGGTGCCGGTGGTCATAGCTGTAATAGTCTGCTCCATGCCATCGCACACTTGACCGATGGTGACTGTCGGAGCGGGTAATGCAGCAACATCTAGGTCACAATCACTTGAGCACATATTGGCATCTGTGACAGTGATCGTGTAGCTACCAGGTACATCTACTGTAAACGAATTACTCATTTGCGGGATCCCTCCATCCAGACTATATGTGTAGCCTGGAGTACCACCAGTGACCATCACGTCAAAGGTAGCTTCGAGAGGGGCAGGATCATTAGAGCAAGGCTCGACAAGATTTATGATAGAGCAGGAGATGGCATTGGCTGCATCAAGAACGGTAAAGTCTACCAGGCCAGTCAGGGCAGTATCTGCGCAGGCAAATGCATCATAGACAATGAGAGCTGCAGTATAGTCACCAGCAGCGTACATGTTTTTGGCAATGGCAGTGGTCGCATCGCAATTCATGTCAGGCTCTGTGTTGTAATTTATTCCGTCAAAATCAAATGTCCAGCAATAGGTCAACATATCGCCATCGGCATCAGAGGATCCGCTGCCATCCAGGCACACTTCCTCATCGTCGTAAAGGCAGGGTGGAACTGTAACCATGGCCACGGGAGGAGTGTTTACGGGCACCTCCAAGAGAAAAGAAAAGGGGCCACACGAGGCAGAATTGAGGTTGTTGCCTGCATTGGACAAGATGTTCGTCACCTCGATCGAACCACAAGTAGGATCACATGGGTCATAGAGACCGGGCAAAGGAATCTGTACTTCAATAAAATCTCTTGTTCCCACTGCGCATGCAGCGTCTGTAAATATCGTACCCAACATGCGCGTAGGTGCCGTAACGGGACTGGTGGGTGGACCCAGCATCGCACCATCCCACTCCTCGATGGTGACCGTAGTTACCATGCCAACGTTAAAAGTGAGCCTAAATTCTGCACCGCCAACATTTGCGGTGGTACCGCTATTTCCCACGAGAAAATCTGTTAGCATGCCAGAGGTCGGATCGCAATCTGTATTGATATAGATGCGGAATGTAGCTTGCCCGTTGTTACCATGGTCTATACCCAAATAGAATGTCTGAGAGACTGGGTCGATGGCGCCATAAAGATCTGAGATCTCGCAGGTAGAGCTAGATGGTGGTTGTAACGTAAGACTTACCCCATTAGCATACTCATCCCCTGGTAGTCCAGGTCCCGGGCAATAGTCCCCATCGAAGGTCTGGGCAAAGCTAGGTTGAAGAATGAGGCCAAAGAAGATGGCCAAAACGGCCGTGAGAAGGTTAAATTTAATAGTCATGATAAACGTGTTATTCATTTGGTTGTTGCAAAATGAACACACGCATGCAGCAGGATGGCATGAGGTGAGTACACGCTGATGCCAAATCACAAATAAAAGAGCAGTCTACATATTACAGTGAGACCGGGTTTGAATACGTGGATAGTTGCATGTAGTGTGTCGTTAAAATAGTCCTGAAATCAGGAATTGAGTACGTGTTACTAATTTGGTTGGTGTTTTGAAACTAAATCTACCCACTAAAGATACTAAAAGCTTTAGAATCCATAAGGGGAATTAAAATAGAGAATTTGATTGCTCATTTGCAGCCATATGCAAAGTGAATGCGGTGAATTCATCACTTTCCCATACCTTCCTACTGTTATGGTCTAATTATTGCATTAACCTAACTGATAACCGAAATCTTATACCAAAAATGAAGAACTTTCACCGCGTTCTTGCTTTTGCTGTGAGCCTATTCCTGGCGAACAGCTCCTTCGCACAGGCAGATGATATCTGTGTTCCTAACTGTGTTGAAAACCTCAACGCAAGTATTGTATGGGTTGATTCCGTCGAAGCCTGGAAGGGAATTGCACACTGGAATAGTATCCTTACCAATCGTGATGATGAAGAGACCGGTTGTTTTGGCTATGACTTTGACTTCGTGATTCGTACGGTGGGGAACGCCCGTCGGGTCGTCGGATCCGGGAAGTCGGATGATGCAGGCAATGAAGAATATTCCGTGGCCATGGCCTTTATCGCTTGTGAGTTTTTGGATGATGGACTCATTGTGGAGATATCTAGTGACGGTGGTACTTGCGAAACCCTCGTCACCTTTACCCTCGATGGTACACCTGCGCTAGCGCAGGGTAGATCTAAAGATGTCTATTGCACAGATCCACTGGTAGAGGGTGGCGATATCAATGATGAGCCTCCGACGGCTCTATTCCCATGTGAAACGGAGCGCACGCCAATGACCTTTGTGGCCGATTGGATTGTCGCCAAAGATTGCGATGCAAGTAATCCTGGCGTGGTCAATGACACTTCCAAAATTATTTACCGAGAGTACGAAGCAATGACCAAAGAAGGTACCCGCACGACCGTCTTTGACACCATTACCGTCTTTAATTTTCCAGAAATCGTCCCTGATCTATCTAACGTGTACTGTGTTGAAAAAGATACCACCTATTGTGGTGTCGGAGATCCTGGGCCATTTTTATTAATTCCGGAGCGTTGTGATCCAGGGGTATTGGGAGTGGATTTTGATGAAGATGGGTCCTTGTGCGACACCGTCTATTTTTTGCTGTACGATACGGTGATGCAGATGTATGTGCAAAATCCTGTCTTTGAGGATAAGAAATGTGGACTACTGGTTCATCTTGACAAATGGGAATTTGGAGATGACGGCTGTGAAAAACTGACGAAATACCAACTGAATATTAAACAGAGCTGTCCGGGCTCAATCTCTACATTCTGTGCGATGACACCCACTGCCATAGAAAGAGTTGCGGATGGATATTACCTCTGTGAATTTTGGAATGTAGATCTGGATACGCTCGCCCCTGTGGTGGAGTGCAAGGAAAAATGGGCGATCGCATCAACAGGGCCACATGAATGTGCCGCCCATGCGTATGTGCCTCCGGTCAATGCCAGTGATGCCTGGTCAGGAATCAAGTCGGTGAAGGCGCGCATCGTCGGTATTGGTTCCGCCATTCTAGAATACAATCCAACAGAGAAGTGCTATGAAACACACCAACTGTTTAAATTACCGATCAGTCATGATCCCTACCAAGTTATTTATGAGGCTTTCGACAGCTGTCACAATGTAGGACGCGATACGTGCTACATCAAAGTAAAAGACTTGACCAGTCCGGTCGTGTCTGTAGACAAGGGAGTCACGGTGAGCCTCTCTGGCAAGAAAGTTTGGGCTGATGCCGAATCATTTAATGAAGGCAGCTACGATAATTGTGGGATCAATTTGATCCTGGCCCGTCGATCTGACTGGCAGGAAGCCTGTGTAGACCTCTGTCGCAATCCAAAAGATGCTGAATGTGGAGATCACGATCCATCAACGGAGCAAGCGTATTCTCCCTGCTACATCGGTCCGCACCATGATACTCTATGGACCATTGATTTAGAAAATGACAAGCACTGTGACGAAGTAGAAGCGCACTATGCCAAGCAATTGCTTTGGTTTTGCGAAGACGGAATCGCATGTGGCGAATTGCTTTACAATGCATGGCAATATGATCTCATGAAATATGCCACCTTGCAGTGCCAGCAGCATCCCTACGAAGTTGATGATCACTATTTTGAAGACCTACTTAAGAATGCATTGGCAGATCCAGCATTTGCAGAAAAGTGGAAGGTCGCCGTGGATCCTTATGCTGACACTTTGCATGTCATCCATGACAAATCTGAGCTCGTTGATCAGATGGACGAGTGGAAGCAATTGGGCGGAGGCTGGTCAGATCAAGTACCTTTCGATTGCTCAGATGCATGCAGCCAAGTAACCATCGAAGTATTGGCCATCGACTATTGGTGCAATTGGAGCACTGCCTGGCTT
>CAJQNM010000035.1 GCA_905479665.1 uncultured Saprospiraceae bacterium | reverse complement strand
TCGCACCCAATGAAAAATGGCCAAATATGTCGATCCAGTCTGCCCTGTGGTTTCCCCTCACCGACCAACTCGAAGGGAGCGCAGAGGTGCCTTGGTTGGACTGGTCAAGTCCCACCTGGTTTACCCAAGTATTCAATGATTTTAGTATCGGCGGAGACTGGGCATTTTTTCTGGAAGTGGATGTCGTTTGGGAAGATATCGGCTTGGGCAACCCCGATGAGACCAATCGTTTTTCCACACCCGTCACCGGTATTCTTAGCTATTTCCCCACACCTAAATCCACGCTCTACGCATTGACTAATTTTGCTCCCATCTGGAAGCCTACGGCTGACTACTATGCACAAGCAGGACTCGGTGCCAAATACCAACTGCATCGCAATTTCGAAATCGAATTACTTTACTCGTATTTCACCAATCAGTTTTTAATCGACAATCAAGGGAGGGCGTCGACCTTTAATATTGGGTTTCGATACTCTAACTGATTAATTAATAATGGAAAATGGAGAATGGAGAAGGATGACTACTGGTGGGAAGCATCGGAGCTTACCGTTTGGCTAAAGCCACGGTAATTTCCGTCGGTTTTAACCGACTGGTGTACTCTAAATTCACGCCATGTCTCTCATCTTGATCCATTGTGAAATGACGTTTTCGAGTGCTTCTCTTTTCTGCTCAATGTCTTCCAGACCATAGAATCTTGCTACTCGAGCTTCTTTGCCCTCGCCCTCGAGCAATCCCTGCTTGTCTGGGATGAGAGCGCCCTTGTGAAACATCACACTGACCAGTTTTTTGGTATTCATAAAGGAAGCAATATTGCCCTTGTACATGAAGGTGGGAACTTTCCATTTAATGGTCTCTTCTATGGTGGGATGCACACCTAAAATGATCTCACGCACTTGCTGCATTTCACTTCGCAAAGGTTCATCTTTGGTTGCCAAAAAGTTCTCGATATCGCTTTGCATTCTAAATTCCTTTGATCTTGGTAACGATTTACTTGAAGGATTTGTCCCCTTGGCTTCTTTTAAGGAGGGTTCAACACCTAAATGAGTTTCTGTCCATCTGAAATTAAGTGGGCCTTTTCGGGTCTTTTCACACCTAATTTGTTTAAGAAATCGAGTATACGATGTCGTAGGTTTTCGTCGACACTGAGCTCTAAAATTTCCAAAGCTAAGCGAGATTGATCAATGAAATACGGGACTGAAGCCCAACTGTACTCGGTAGCTTACCGTTTGGCTAAAACCAGTATGTGCTTAGCGACTACCCGGCCCATCATAATCAATCCAAGGGGGCCAGACCCCTTGTGTTTTTCGGCGCCTTCCATGCCGGTCAGGTGAGGATTGGAAAGCGCTAAACAAATACATGATCCCTTGTGAAAAACCAAACGCTCTAGATACACTATGCGTGCAATGGGTCATGACCCATTGGAATTATGTGCCTTTCCAGGGCCCAACCTCAATCCAAGGGTTACGAATCAGTATGTGTTTAGCGATTCCCCGGCCCATCCAAATCAATCCAAGGGGGCCAGACCCCTTGTGTTTCTCGGTGCATTCCATGCCGGTCATGCCAGGATTGGAAAGCGCTAAACAAATACAAAGCCAACGGTAAGTATTTCCATCGGTTTTAACCGACCGGTGTCATTTTCAACCGACCTGTATCATTTTCAATCCATCATCAATCAGATTTGTGAGGTGTGGATGTCGAGCTGAAATATTTTCCAGTTGTTCTGAAATAGTATCGGCCATTTTTCGATTTTTGACAATTTCCAGCATTTCTAGCAGGAGTAGCCAATGATCAGAGTATTTAGTTTTAATCGTCTTTGCGATCTCAACGAGTTGCGCCTCTTTTAGTTTTTCGGATGCACGCATCGTTTTTACATTAGCGTACATTTCTTCGATCTCACTCATCTCACTAGATCGAGCGGATCGGATCGTCTTGGTCTTCGACTCTTCATACAGATTTGGGTAGGAGCGATAGTCAGCCGCGCCGGCAAAAGCCGATTGAATACCCTTGCCGATGGCCATGTCAAAAACACCCTGATCTGGGCGATACAATATTTCGTCTCCGTAGGTCACGGTGCATCCGGTAAGTTGGATAATAATTAATTTACCCTGAATATTTCGAATCCCAGTCACATTGAGACCTTCCACTTTGATGCCACTGGAAAATTCAAAGGTAAAGTACTTGCCATCATAAAAATTGTACGCTTTGAGATCAATTGGCCCCATGTCTTCGATGGCTAAATGAATGCCTTTTAATTCTCCCAAGGGAGAACAAAAACCTTTGGAATAACGTGCGGTGCCATGCCCAATTAATTCTTTTTCACGCACAGCCAAAGCAGAAGGTCCTTCAGTCTGAAAGAAAATGACTTCATTTTCATCATTTTTGATCATCCGGGTAAACCGTCCCGAAATCTGTAATCCAGTGCTGAGCTGGATGCTCCCGACCATCCCAGATTCAATGAGTCTAGCAAGGCCACGATAACCTCCTCGTCGCACACTGAGAGTATCGGAAAATTCTTCGAGAATCTCCATCAAATAGGGAAAATCAGGGGTGACATAGAGCTGGGGTTGAGGCTGCGTAATATCAAATCCTTGATCAGCGGCAGCGGCGGAGTAGGGTAGCTTGATCACATCATTCTTCATGCATGACGTACTCTCTCCGATGGATGAGAGTAGCCCCGCTCCATATATTCGGTAGTCTTCAATGGTTCCGATCAATCCGTACTCGACGGTCCACCACTGCAAATTCCGAACTTTAGCCATTTCCGAGAACGCAACATCCATTCTTTGCAGTCGATCTACTTCTTCAGCTGCTGCCTGGAGCTCTTCAGGCGCGCTGTCTACGGCCTCCTTGAGGATAGATAATCTGCGCACGGCCTCATAGAGATCGATGTCGTGGCGAGAAAGAATGGCTTTTGCCCCGATCGCACCTAGGCGCCGTAAATATTCTGCATAGTCGGGATTGGCGATGATCGGTGCGTGACCTGCTGCCTCGTGGATGATGTCTGGTGCAGGAGTGTACTCGATATGCTTCAGTTGACGAATATCGGAGGCGATCACCAGTACTTTGTACGCTTGAAACTCCATGAATGCATTGGGTGGGATAAACCCATCGACGGCCACCGCAGCCCAACCTATTTCCTTCAGAATGCGGTTCATGCCATACATGCTGGGTATCTCTTCGATGGAAATGCCCGTCTGCTTCAGGCCGGACAAATAGGATGAATGGGCAATTTTACTCAGGTAGTTCACATTCTTGCGCATCACATAGCGCCATACCGCCTGATCTATCGGGCTATATTCTTCATAATTTTGTGGCTTGATAAATTGTTTGAGATGCGGGGGGAGTTGCTGAAGAACAGGATTGTCTTCAATGACGGAAAGAGACATACGTATGATAAAGGTTGACCTTGGGCAAAGATACAATCCCCATCATCGCCATGCAGGAGAGAGGTTTACTTCACTGCAAGTAGCGCCATTTCAATCTTCACGGTAGACATGGTGATGAAGTGCTCTCCAGTGTAGATGCGATTGAAATTGAGGTCTTCCAACATAATGTCAAAATGTGCCTCGCTCCTTGAGTTGTCGGCGATCCAATCTACGGCCTGCAGGTGATTTGTGAATACTTTTTGCATGATCCTCTCTTTTAGTTGTTAGTGAGCAGCGGTTTCAGAATTTCATATCCGATCAGCTGCGCTTACACCTATATAGAGTGCTGAAAAGGCAAAAGGTCCCAGAAAAGAGAGGTAAAATTTTGTTAAAGTTTTTGTGCATGACGCTCATACCCCCATTTGGTAGGACTTTGGGTCAAAGAGAAATGCATCATTGCGAGAGGTGATTCGCACACCATGAGCGCAATGAGCTGGGCAATTTTACTTGTGTTTCCGGCCTGCACGTACCCCCTCAAGGGCAGAATAGGAAGTGTTTTTGGATGAGGCGAGAGACAACTATAGAATATTGGAAGGAACAGAAGCAATGACATGAGTGGACTCGTAGCA
>CAJQNM010000034.1 GCA_905479665.1 uncultured Saprospiraceae bacterium | reverse complement strand
ATCCGCAAAAAAGTTCATTGGCTCCAGCGTATTGTGTGCTAGAAATGGTGCACTGTAGGTCCGCTCCACTATTTTAGCAGCATTGCGAAAGGCAGCAGTTGGATTCCCATCCTTGCGGGCAGCTTCTTTGCTACTCTTACTGACTAGATCGTTTAATGTCTTTTCGTGGTCGGCACTGCTTTCCAATGATCCATCAGCTTCCCATTCGATCTGAAGTGCTTTCTTGGCTTTCATGACCTGCCAGGTCGACTCACCGACGATGGCAACCAACTCAGGAAAATTGTTGGTATCCGACCACTGCAATTCTACCCCTTCCGGTTTTGCATTGATGGTGAATACATCACGGATACCAGGCATGGCACGCGCCTTGCTATCATCTAGCGATTTCATTTTCATGCCGAAAGCTGGAGGATGTTCAATCATCGCCACGAGCATTCCTTCGCGATACGTATCTAGTCCAAAGAGAGGTTCTCCTGTCACGATCTTTTTCCCATCGACATTTTTCTGACTGGTACCGATGATGGTGAAGTCTTTAGGGTCCTTGAGGTCTATCTCCTCAGGGACAGAGATTCCTGACGCGCCGGAAGCGACTTCGCCATAGCCTAAGGAACGTCCAGAACCTGCATGGGTGATTACACCCTCACTGGTTGATAATTCATCGACAGAGACTTCCAGCTGGAGAGCCGCTGATTCAAGCAACATTCTCCGCGCAGTAGCTCCAGCCATCCTCAAGCCCTGCCAGCCTGCTCTGATCGACTGACTACCACCAGCCAACTGCCGAGTATACTTGACAAGATCCAGAGGGGCTTGTTCGACTATCACGTCTTTCCAGGCGACATCGAGCTCTTCGGCTACGATCATCGGCATGGCTGTTTTTACATTTTGACCTATTTCCGGGTTTGGTGACATGATCGTGACGATGCCATTGTCACCGACTTTCAAGAAAGCATTGATGTCAAACCACTCGCTTGGCATGGCACGGACTTCTTCTGCAGTGGGCGTGCACGAAGCCAGCCAACTGAAGCCAAGAAGAAGACCTCCTCCGGAGGCCGCTGAGGATTGGAGAAATGATCTTCGATTGTATGTTGTTTTGACAGAAGTCATGTTGCTTTCTTTTTAGGAAGGAGAAACGTTGATTAAAGATTGTCTGCAGCCGTCTTGATGGCTTTCTTGATGCGCGTATAGGTACCACAGCGGCAGATGTTTCCGTTCATCGCCGTATTGATGTCCGCATCGGTAGGACTCTGATTCTTGCTCAGCAAAGACGCCGCACTCATGATCTGCCCAGCTTGGCAATAGCCACACTGCGGCACATCGTGTTCGATCCAGGCTTCTTGCAATGGATGATCTCCATTTTCAGATAGCCCTTCGATCGTTGTGATCTTCTTGTCCTTGACCTGTGATACGGGTAGTTGGCAGGAACGTATAGCCTGATCATCGACATGTATAGTGCATGCACCACACTGGGCAATGCCACAACCGTATTTTGTACCAAGCAAACCTGCGTGGTCTCGCAATACCCATAACATCGGAGTGTCTGGATCGACATCCACCTGATGAGATTTCCCATTAATCTTTAAATCGTACTGAGCCATAATGAAGCTTTAGTTGTATCTACTTGGTTATGCACTAAAAATATGAAAATCTGAGGGAGGATGCTTGAAAGAAGTAGGTCACCTCAATTAGCTACCATTCGAACTAATCAAAAGGCTCTTTCGGCAATGCAAATAGACTCTTGCAGTATCGGTCTCTGTCAAAGGGCTCCTTAGCTGTCATCACCTTATATAGCTCAACAGCAACACACTGTGCAATTGCTTGACGCGCCTGAAAATCATCAAAGCCTTCTTCTTTTCTGAGTCTGTCGTAGGTCGCTCTTGCTTCAGGCAGGTCTTCGTCATTAAGCTGGTTTTCGACCACCTGAAACATCTCCTCACGTAAATTTTCATTTACTTCCATAACTGTAGGAGTACTGTCCAGTAAACCGAGACGCTTCTCATTAGTCGAAATATCGAAAATTTCTAACAATGGGACAAGCCTTTTTTTGTCGCAGTATTTGACAAGTATCCATGAATCTGCCCAAGGAGGCCATGATCCATTGCTATTAAGAAGCACAATGGGTCATTGACCACATCGAAATTAAATCAAAATCAATAGTTGTCTCAAGCCGAAAGTTTAAATACCTCTTTGTGGGCGCTCACGAAATTTAATCACAAAAGGCAGTAAATCAGATATTTAGATATAGACCATGTTCTTTTATTTCAGACTGGTGTAGTCATGGTGAGGTGTTTATTGGTGGTTATTTCCTGCTCAATTTGTATTATTACTCTAGATGACCGCCTCTCACCTGTATCTCTGGTTTTTCCCCCTATTGGCCGTGTTTGTCTTCTCGAAGGCATGCCGGTCTGGATGGCGATCGGGAGTTGTACGTCACACTATGATGACCATAGCGTGTCTATTACTAAGTACAGCCGTCGGCAATTCGGAAGTGAGTGATCGATCATTTCTTGCCGTACAAGATGAAATCGATGAATTGTTGGGCATGTCTGATGATCAGCTCTTGGAGTCGGTGCAAAAGGCCACATTTCGCTATTTCTGGGATTTTGCACATCCTGTTTCAGGTTTGATTCGGGAGCGGGAGACTTCGGGCGAACTGGTGACCATGGGCGGATCGGGATTTGGCATGATGGCGATTTTGGTAGGGATTGAAAACGACTTTATCACTCGTGAGCAAGGCACCATACGCACATTAAAGATGCTACGCTTCTTGCAAAAATCGGATCGCTTTCACGGGGTGTTTCCACACTGGATGAATGGCAGTA
>CAJQNM010000033.1 GCA_905479665.1 uncultured Saprospiraceae bacterium | reverse complement strand
ATTGGCTCTGGCAATTGTAAAATCCCTTAGAGAGCTTGCCATCCAGCAGGCCAGCCCCCAGCCCTCTAAGGGAGACTCTTCCTAAAGTATCAATTCTCCATTATCAATTCTCACCAAAACCCGGGCTTGCCAATCCCTGCGGGCTTAGGAATCCCTCCGTTAAATTCTCAATTAAAACCCGGTCTTGGGAATCCCCACGTCAATTTTCAATTCTCCATTCTCCATTTTCAATTAATAACTGAGTCCTTGTGACGGTTTTACCCGCGACCATAAAATCAAAGCCAGCACACTTAAGGCTGCCGCCGTATAGAAGAAGAAATCCACCGAGCCCGTCCAGGCTGTTAGGTATGGAAAGGCCAAAGCCGTGAGAAAAGATCCTACATTGCCCGCCATATTCATGGTCCCTGAAATAGCCCCTGAATTTGATTTTCCAATATCGACACAAAGTGTCCAGGATGGAGGAAGGGTCATGTCTGCACCCAGTATGGCAAGGCTTAACATGGCCACTGCTCCGACCGGCGTTTCCATAAATAGACTTGCAACCATACCGATAGCCGCAAGTGCAAACCCCACCATTGCCGGCAATTTTCGAGATAGATCCCAGCGACCACTGCGATAGATGCGGTCTATCCATCCACCCGCCAACCAGTTGCCGACAGCACCAGCTATGAAGGGAGCGACGGCATACCAGCCTGCTTCGACCGTGCCCAAATTGTAGGTTTGCTTCAGGTGGGGAAAGAGCCAGGTAAGGGCAAAGAAAAAGGTAAAATTGCTGCAAAAATACTGAACGACTGCCAACCGCATATTTTTCGAGCCCAACCACTCGCTCCGCTGCAGTGGCTCCTTTACTTCCAGATTTGCTTCTTGTCTGTTCTCTACAATGTGTGCACGCTCTTCGTCAGATAAGCCCTGGTGATCTTCTGGCCGATCGCGAAAACTAAGCCACCAAAGCAGCGCCCACACCAACCCTATAGCCCCCAACACAAAAAAAGTGGCTCGCCAGCCAATTCCTTCAATCATCATCGCTACGACCGGTAGCGCAAAAGCAGCTCCCAAGCGCGATCCTGAAAAATTAAGTCCGAACACAAATCCACGCTCATGCAGGGGTATCCATGAGAAAATGGCCCGTGACATACCCGGAAAAGCTCCTGCTTCTCCCATTCCGAATAAAAATCGGAAGGAGAGCATACTCAAATAGTTCCAGGCTGCGCCAGTCAGTGCAGTCATGGCTGACCAACACGTCACGATGACGGTCAGCACCTTACGTGGCCCATAGCGGTCTGCCATCATACCCGATGGAACCTGAAAGAGGGCATATCCCAAAGCAAATGCGGAAAGCACCCACCCCATCGCTTTGTCCGACAGAGCTAAATCTCCAGCAATAGGATCCTTGGCCACAGAAATGCAAATCCGATCGATGTAAAGCAGGAGCGAGAGCAGAAACATGCCCAGTACTGCATAATATCGACGTGCGATTTTCATGGTAATTCTTCGAGAGCGATGACACGAGCCGGCGCTCCATCACCGTCCTTTATTTTCAAAGGGAGAGCGATGAGCAATACCTCGTCAGACTTAATTTTGTTTAGTGCCGTCAGACCTTCTACTATGATGACCCCTCCTCCCAGCAGGATCTCGTGTATCTCTCTCACTTCAGGAAGGTTATTTACATCGGCGACCGAGGGAGCTTCCACCCCAAGCATTTTTACGTTGTGTTCAACAAGCCATTTGGCCAGCGATGTACTGAGTCGAGGCAAATCATCTTTGTACTTTGGAGACCCTAGATGCTCACTCCAGTTTGTATCAAGTAGTAGGCTATCTCCCGGCTTCACCTTCGATCGCACATCACCAAGATCCTCTGGCGTCAGGAGTTGCTGAGGTTCTGTAATAGGAATAGGGACGACCCATGCCTTGCCCATTAAATCTTGCGGACCGTAGTCATCGATCGTACCTGGTTTTAGCCCAAAATGCAGTGGAGCATCAATGTGTGTTCCGGCATGTGAGTATATTTCCAGCCAACTCGCATTCCATCCATCACGATCTAATTCACGTGCCGTCCGCGAGCTGTATCCCGCAATGTTCGATTGGTAGGTCAGGGTAAGATCATGCATGATCATGCGAGAGAGATCGATCATCTGGTCTGTTCGATTTCTGCAAGGAAAAGTTCTTCAATGTCACTGGTGCTGGCGGATCCTCCCAGGTCTGCCGTACGAAGACCACGAGCAGTCACTCGATCTGTGATCGCCAACAAGTCTTGAGCAGCGGCTTTTTCGCCAAGGTGATCGAGCATCAGAACCCCAGACCATATCTGTCCGATCGGGTTGGCCATATTCTTACCGGCAATATCCGGCGCAGATCCATGGATGGGCTCAAACATAGAAGGAAAATCTCCCGAGGGATTAATGTTTCCACTTCCTCCAAGACCCAGGCTGCCCATTATAGCACCGCCCAAATCACTCAAGATATCACCAATCATATTGGTGGTGAGGATCACATCAAAATACTCAGGATGCAAGACAAAGTTTGCCGAAGCTGCATCTACATACATTTTTCGATAAGTGACATCAGGATATCCTTCAGACACCTCAGCGATCACCCGATCCCAGTAAGAAAGCGTGTGAATCATGGTATTTGACTTGGTCACATTGGTGAGGTGACCACGGCGAGATTGGGCAAGTTTGAAGGCATAGTGAGCTACCCGTTCTATTCCTTTGCGCGTAAAAATATTGGTATCTATTGCTAGCCCTTCCGGTTCGTCAGGGTACATCTGTCGCCCACTCTGCACAAATTCTCCTTCGTTGTTTTCGCGGACAATGACGAAGTCAATGTCTTTTTGCGACTTGTGGCGCAACGGACTCTCGATCCCTTCAAATAAGCGGACAGGACGCAAGTTTACATATTGCTGGAAGCGCGTGCGCACTAGGTTTGTAAATAATTTAAATGGTAGGGTATCATCTACATCCGGGAGTCCTACTGCTCCAAAATAAATGGCATCAAAATCAGCAAGTTGGTCCACCCTTTCTTCCGGAATAAACGTACCGTGCTGTGCGTAATACCCCGCACCCCAGCCAAATGATTCTGTCTCCAATGAAAAACCATGTGCCGAAGCAATGCGCTGTAAAATGCGCATACCCAACGGCACAATTTCATGACCAATACCATCTCCCGGCACCACAGCAATGCGATAATTCATATATTTTTAATTATCTCCGAATTAACAAATAATTTCGGACCAAGTCTAGAGTCTAGCGTCTAATATCTTCCTACAGAAAATCAAACCTCCTGCAAAAAGCTGGTGTGCTCAAAGTCTCGAAAGTCTACCTCCGTCACACCGGAAACACCCTGCTCTTCCATGTACACCCCGTAAATGACATCGACTGCGGCCATAGTGAGCTTGTTGTGAGTCACGATAATAAACTGAGAATCTTTGGAAAACTCCTTAATGATTTTATTGAATTTCTCCACATTGGAATCATCCAGTGGTGCATCCACTTCATCAAAAATACAGAAGGGAGCGGGTTTCAGAAGGTACAACCCAAAGAGCAGTGCAATCGCCGTGAGGGTTTTCTCTCCTCCGGAGAGCTGACTGATCGACTTCGGTCGTTTTCCTTTGGGCTTGGCGATTATTTCAATGGCTGAACTCAAGGGATTTTCTACATCCAGCAAGATGAGATCGCAGGCGTCGTCTTCAGTAAAAAGATTGCGAAATACATTTTGAAAATGCAAACGCACAGCGGTAAATGCTTCCATAAAGCGCACGGTCGCCGTCTCTTCAATTTCCTGGATGGTTTCCAAAAGTGAATTTCGCGCATCCAGGACATCATCTCGCTGCTGAGTGATGACCTCATAGCGTTCGTGCATTTCGTCGTATGCCGCCACCGCCATCGGATTTATTTCTCCAAAATTCGCGATGCGATGACGGATCTTATCCACCTGAGCTTCGAGCACATCAAGTTGATGATCGGAGGGCTCATGCTGCTCGAGAATCTGATCAAGCGAAATATCAAATTCGATCTTAAGGCGTTCTGCCACATTATTCATACCGAATTTTACTTCGGTAAATTGATCCTTCAGCTCATTAATTAACTGTTGTTTCTCCGATTGCGTGCGGTGCAACTGACGGACCTTCTCCTCTGCAGCAGTAATCTCAGAGCGGGCCTCGTAGTAGGTTTGCTCCAACCCACCCAAGTCTTTTTCGTTTTTCTTGCGCTCCTCATAGTAGCCCAGCAAGGCCTGTTCCAGCTCATTGATTTCGCCTACGATTTTTTCAAACGAGGTTTGCCCAGCGATTTGGTCCTGGGTGTCTTGTTTTAGACTCGCTCCCAAACTGGTGGCTTGGCTCAGCGCAAATTCATTTTCTTTCTCGGTGGCCGAGATTTTGCCCTGCAGGCGAATTAACTCAATTTGCTTTTCATTGACCTGAGTCGTTTGGTCGGCCAGTTGGCGAGCGATCTCATCATATGAGCTGTCGATGTTTTCGAGGGCTTCTCTTTCTTCCTGCATGATGGCGCGGGTAGAAACAATCTTCTCTTCCGTAGTGGTGCGATGTTCGGTGAGTGCCGAAATTTTCTCACTAAGTGATTGCAGTTGGCTCTTAGTCCCACTTTCCTGATCTTCAAGATGCTCAAAACGAGATTTCAGGTAGACCTCTTTGCGACGTAATTCTTCGAGTACCTGACGCTCAGCATCCAGCTCTTCCGGTTTCTCATTGACGTCCAGCTCTGCCAGCTTATCATTGATCGCATCCAACTCGTTTTCTTCATGAGCAATCTGCTCCGAAAGTTTAACGAGTTCCTTTTCAAGCAACTTGAGATTTTTCTTTCGACCCAATTTCTTTCCCTCGAAAAGACCGACTGAACCACCTCCCAGTGCATTTTTACGACGCACAAACCTTCCATCCAGAGACAGTACCACTACTCCTT
>CAJQNM010000032.1 GCA_905479665.1 uncultured Saprospiraceae bacterium | reverse complement strand
TATGATCTCTCGGATTTATGTCAATGAGGTCGACATTAGTAAAATTAAGAAGGGACAACCCGTCGAAGTCAAAGTGGATGCTTTTCCCGATCATGATTTTGAAGGGACAGTCAATAAGGTGGCTAATATTGGGCAGCAACTGCGAAACCAGGATGCCAAAGTATTTGAAGTCATCGTCCAATTGCATGAGATAGACAGTTTGTTGCGGCCTGCCATGACGACCAGCAATGAAATTCAGGTTTACGATTATGAGGAGGTTGTCTCTGTCCCCATAGAAGCCTACCAAAAAGACTCCTTGAGTTATGTAGTGCGGAAAGAATCCGGCAATTATTTTCGACAAGAAGTGGTCGTCGGCGAAGCCAATACCGATGAGATTGTGGTTGCCGCTGGACTGGAGCGGGGAGACATTGTCTGCCTGACCTTTCCAGATAATCTGCCTGAATTGGAGTTTCATAAATTGACCGACGAGGTACGCAATCAGGCGCTCGAGTCTTTGAATGCATCTGCTGAGACACGGACCAAGTACGAACGGGCGAATGCCGCCAAAGTGAAAGAAGATATTGCCACTCCAAATCAAGCCGGCGGCGGTGGTTTTATCATCTTTAACTAGCCAGCATGTCTAAACTTCTACTCAACCTGCGTCTGGCGATAGCCGGGATTTTACAAAATAAGCTGCGCTCCTTCCTTACTGCCCTGGGCATCATCTTTGGGGTGGCGGCAGTCATTGCCATGCTCGGCATTGGCACCGGCGCAAAGAAATCTATTCTCGATCAGTTGAGCCTCATCGGTGCGAATAGCATTGTGGTCAAAGCCATCATACCTGATTCAGGAGGTACGGCTTCTGGTGATGAGGAGGAGGAGAGCAACTCGCAATCTCCAGAAGAAGGTTCGAAGGGGTATTCACCAGGTCTTTCCATGGATGATGTGCACTCACTTTACCAGATCATTCCGGCTGCCGATCGCATCAGTCCAGAGATCGTACAAGAGTTGAATGTTATTCAAGGTAAAACCCTGCAACGTATACGCTGTATTGGAATCACAGCTGATTTTTTTAAGGTCAATAATCTGAAGGTTGGCAAGGGGCATACCTTTCATAACCATCACTATGATGATGGGCTTAGTGTCTGCATCATCGGTGCTTCGGTGGCCAAGCGTCTGTTTAAGGGAGAAGACCCTTTGGGTAAGCGCGTGAAATGCGGTCGTACCTGGTTTACTGTGGTCGGTGTTTTGCAGTCTCGTCGTATCCAGAAATCCAGTATTGAGGAGTTGAGCATCCGAGATTACAATGACGATATCTATCTGCCCATGCAGTCCTTCTTGACTCGCATCGCTGATCGCAAACGGATTGATCCCCAAGATGTCGTGACTGGACGGCGCAACGACCGCAACAGCGAACTCGAAAACTATCACCAGATTGACCGGGCCGTGATCCGCATCACAGAGCCGCAGTATGTGGAAGCCTCGGCTGAATTGGTGTCTCGTATTCTGAAACGGAGGCACAATGACAAGATTGATTTCGAAATCGAAGTACCTGAACTCCTGATCAAGCAGCAGCAGAAAACCCAGGAGACGCTCAATTTTGTACTTGCTATCATTGCTGGTATTTCTCTCCTGGTGGGTGGAATTGGCATCATGAATATTATGCTGGCCAGTGTGCTGGAGCGCATAAAAGAAATCGGCATACGCAGATCTCTTGGAGCAACGAAGACCGACGTAGTTCTGCAGTTTCTCTGTGAGGCTGTCGCTATCAGCTTGATCGGTGGGATTATAGGAATCATTTTGGGCGTGTCGGCTGCCCGCATCATCGCCTCTTCAGCAGATATACCCACTGTGATCACCTGGTGGTCGATTGCCATTTCGTTCGTGGTGTCAGCTGCGATAGGTCTCACCTTTGGCATTCTTCCAGCACGTAAGGCTGCAAACCTAGATCCAATTACAGCATTACGCACCGACTAACATCCGATAAACTATGAGAAATTGGCTTTCAATTATTTTGTTTCTATGTTTTTTTGGGTCGATTTCGGCCCAGTCAACATCCGTTTCACTTTCGCTTCAGGAAGCCATTTTGATTGCTCAGAAAGAAGCACCAGCCTCACTCATCGCAGAGACGAGGCTTTCGAATAATTATTGGCGCTATCAATTGTTTCAGGCTGATCTCAAGCCAAATATCTCAGTTAACGCGACCCTACCACAACTCAATCGTGGTATCGAGGCCATTACGCTACCCAATGGTTCGTCTGCATTTGTCCCCCGCTCGTTAATGACCACTCAAGTTGGGCTGCAGCTTTTTCAGGTAGTCCCGCAAACAGGGGGTTTTGTTTTTGCCGGGATGGATTTAAGTCGCATCGACTTGTTCAAAACGACCGCTTTTGGCGGAAATCAATCGTATCAATCCACGCCGATCAGCTTCGGATTCAATCAACCCCTCTTTCAGTTCAATCCGTATAAATGGGATCGTCCATTACGTGCTCTAGAATTTGAAGAATCAAAAAAGCTCTATGCCGAAGAGAGGGAATCAATTGCCTACGATGTGGTCAATTTGTTTTTTGATCTCTACATCGCCCAGCTAAATCTCGCCGATGCCGAGCGACAAAAAATATATGCAGACTCACTCTACGATAATTCCCAAGGGCGTTTTGGTGTGGGTCGCATCGCAGAGACTGATCTGCTGCAAATCGAGCTTAGATCACGAAATGCAGAAACCATTGCCGCAGCAGAGCAACTCAACCGCCAGACAGCCAATCAGCGCCTTCGCAATTTTCTGGGCATCAGTGATGATGTACAATTTGATTTGGAGACTCCGGAGGCTCTTACGGACTATGAGATCGATGGTGAAAAGGCTCTGGCCGAAGCACGTGCTAATCGCAGCAAGACCACTGAGTTTCGTAGACGACTTATGGAGGTCGAGCGCGACGTGGATGCGGCCCAGCGACCCCCTGGTTTCGACGTATCGATACGAGGATCTCTGGGGCTCTCTCAAACCGGCCCTACACTCGGTGACGCTTTTCAGAATCCTATAGATCAGGAGCGGGTTACTTTGAGTCTATCGGTACCGATTGCCGACTGGGGCAAGACGAAGGCACAACGGGCCATCGCACAATCAAATCTGGAACTCACACAGCGCATTGTCGATCAGGAAAATGTAGACTTCGAGCGCGAGGTCAGCCTCAAGGTCCAGCAGTTTAGCTTGATCAAGCGTCAACTAGAGCTTGCGGCTAGAGCTCGCGAGGTGGCTCGTCAACGTCTGGAGATTGCCAAAAATCGCTATGAGATTGGCAAGATCGATGTGACTGATCTCAACATCGCGCTCAACGAAAACGATGATTCGCGCCGGCAATATTATCAGGCACTCTCATCCTTATGGGTCGCACATTACGAGATCCGCAATCTCACGCTGTATGATTTTCTCAATGGGCAAAGCTTGTTTACCGAGCCCAACTTCGATGAGTAGTTGCCACTGACAGCCAGTAAGGCTAGCACTGTTATGTAATTTCCTGCTTTTTTTTGATGCCCTCCTGGCTTATAATAATCACATTATGAGCCGGTTATAGGGGAGTTATCTGATTCATAGGTTCTTTTTCAAAATATACGTAGTAAAACATCAATTAAAGATAGTATTGCTATTATATTTGCTGTCACTATAGTATTATGGCAAGTACGACAAACGAAACATTGACAGCAACCCAGCGCTTTTGGATGCTACTAAAACCTGATCGGGCAGAGATATCAAACATCTATGTCTACGCAGTTTTCAAGGGCCTGGTCAATTTATCATTGCCCTTGGGCATCCAGGCGATTGTAAACCTGATCCAAGGAGGAAGCATCAATAGCTCTTGGATGGTTCTAGTGCTCTTTGTTGTGCTGGGTCTGGGCATGACCGGTGGGTTACATATGTTCCAAATGCGCATCACCGAGAATCTGCAGCAGCGCATCTACTCGCGGGCCGCCTTTGACTTTGCCTACCGGATACCCAAGATCCGCATGGAAGCGCTTTACCACCACTATGCACCAGAGCTCATGAACCGCTTCTTTGACACCATCTCTCTCCAAAAGGGGTTGACGAAAATCCTCATTGAATTTTCTTCGGCTTCGCTCTACGTCATTTTTGGTCTTCTGTTACTCTCCCTGTACCATCCATTCTTCATCATTTACAGTGTTATTTTACTGGGTTTGGTCTACCTCATCTATCGACTTACGGCCCATCGAGGTCTGAAGACCAGCCTGGCTGAGTCAAAACATAAATATCGCATGGCACATTGGTTGGAAGAGTTGGCTCGCGCGAGTGCGACTTTTAAATTGGCGGGACGTACGAATCTGCCGCTATCGCGCACAGACGATCATCTGGGGGATTACCTCAATGCCAGAGAATCGCACTTTAAAGTATTGATTGGACAGTATGGAATCATGGTCTTCTTTCAGGTCTTAATCGCTACGGGGCTATTGGCAGTTGGGGGGATATTGGTGATGAATCAAAAAATGAATATTGGTCAGTTTGTCGCAGCTGAAATTATTATACTGTCAGTTCTCGCATCGGTTGAAAAATTGGTGTTGTGCATCGAGACGGTCTACGATATTCTCACAGCGCTAGAGAAAATGGGGCAAGTGACAGATCTGCCCATCGAGCGAGAAGAAGGTGCCGAGCTGGATATTGCTCCAACTGGAAAGGGGCTGGAGATCGAAGCTCTTGCAGTGTCTTTTATGTATCCAGACCTGGAGACTCCCACGATTCGAAATCTTGACCTTACCATTGCATCGGGAGAGTGCGTTATGATCTGCGGCGAGAATGGATCTGGGAAAAGTACGTTGCTCAATATCTTTGCAGGAATCTATGAAGTGCAAGAGGGTTCAATGGCATATAATGGTCTCGCCAAAGGCAATCTAAATCTTAGTTCGATCCGAACGGCGACGGGAGACTGCCTATCGCAAGAGGAGCTTTTTCAGGGTACACTGCTGGAGAATATTCTGATTGGCAGACCCAATGCACAGGAGGCAGATGCGCTTTGGGCCATGAAAAATGTCTTCCTGCAAGAGTGGGTCAAAACACTGCCCCAAGGCTACAACACAGTAATTGCCCCACAGGGTAGGCGATTGCCCCGAAGTATTGTGCAGCGTATCCTCTTAGCCAGGGCGATCGTGTGCAAACCTGCCTTGATCCTTTTGGAAGATACCTTCGAGCACCTGGACAGAGGACATCGCGAATCCATCATTGACTTTCTGACCCATCCGGATCGTACGTGGACGCTGGTTGCAGTTTCCAATGATGCCTATCTGGCTAAATGCTCTGACCGAATCCTAGTGATGAAGGATGGCCAGGTAGTGCGGTCTGGGAAGTACGATGAAGTTGGCGAATTATATACCAATTAAAAATCAAGGCGATGCTTAATATATCTTCAAATCGGGTACAGATAGATCGGGCAGACTTTCCAGCCCTGCAAAAAGTAGAGGAACGTAAGAGTGGAAAGTTGTTGGTGGCACTTTTGATATCAATGTTATTCATTGTGGTTGTTTCACTTTTCCTTCCATGGACTCAAAACATACGCTCCCAAGGTTCAGTCACAAGTCTACTGCCCAACGAGCGGCCTCAATCTGTGCATTCGGTCATCGCGGGTCGTATTGAGGCTTGGTATGTGCAGGAAGGTGATTTTGTTGCCAAAGGAGACACCATCGCCTTTCTTTCAGAGGTCAAGGACAAGTACTTTGACCCTCACTTGCTGGAACGTACTCAAGAGCGTATCGATGCCAAACAGTCTACGATTTCTTCTTATCTCGGGAAAGTTGGAGCCTTGCAAGATCAAATGGGCATTTTGGAAGAAGCCCGTGACATCAAGATCGAGCAGGGAAAAAACAAACTGGCCTCTGCTTCTTTCAAATTGGTCAGCGACAGCATGGATCTCGAAGCGGCTAAATTGAATTTTTCGATAGCTGATCAGCAATATGCCCGGATGCAAAAGATGTTTGAACAGGGCCTTAAATCGCGAACAGAGATGGAAAAACGTGAACTCACCTTGCAAAAAACAGCGGCAGAATTGGTGGCAAAAGAAAATAAATTATTGTCGAGTCGCAACGAGGTTGAAAATGCTCGGGTAGAACTGGCAAGCATAAAAGTGCAATACGCCAAAGACCTGGCCAAAGCACAATCTGACCAGTTTTCGGCACAATCTGAGCAATTTAATGCGGAAGAGAGCGTGGCAAAAATGAGCAATGAATTGATGAACTACAGTATCCGAAGTCGACATTACTTCATCACGGCACCTCAAGATGGATACATCACACGCACCATACATACTGGAATTGGCGAAACCGTCAAGGATGGTGCGGAGATGGTCACGATCATGCCGGCGCAATATGATCTGGCTGTAGAAATGTATGTGCGTCCCCTAGACTTGCCTTTGATCAAACCAGGGCAGGAGGTCCGCATCCTGTTTGACGGCTGGCCAGCCATTGTCTTTTCTGGGTGGCCAAATACCACATATGGCACATTTGGAGGACTGGTGTCTTCCATTGACAACTTCGCTGATAAGGATGGGATGTATCGCGTACTCGTCTCCTCCGATTCCGATGCTGAGCCCTGGCCGGACGCTTTGCGTGTAGGAAGTGGTGCGATGAATTTGATTCTACTGAAAGAAGTTCCGATCTGGTATGAAATATGGCGCCAATTAAATGGATTTCCACCCGACTATTATACGGGAGGAGGCAAGAAAGTGCAGAACTCAAAAGCGCATTAGGTCATGAGAAATAATTTAACTTTTAGTAGGCCGTTGTGCAATTTTGCTTTAACTATAGTCTTTGCCTTTCCTTCTTCTTTCGGCTTTGTACAAGGGCAAGATACACTGACGTTCGAGGAGTTTATCCAAGATGTGCGAACAAATCATCCCCTTGCGATGGTCGCCGATTTACAGCTTCGAGTTGGAGATGGGGTCCGCCTGGCGGCTCGTGGACAGTTCGATCCGAAACTTGACTTTTCTCTTAATAGCAAGGACTTTAAGGATCAAAAGTACTACCAGGTGATGTCAGTCGGAGCAAAGGTGCAAAGCACCTTTGGCATGGAAATCGAGACGTCTTACGGACAAAACCGGGGCACCTTTCTCAATCCAGAGCTCAACTTGCCCGAAGAGGGTCTATGGGGTGTAGCTTTAAAGATGCCATTGGGACAGGGCCTCATGATTGATCAGCGCAGGGCCGAGCTTAAAAGGGCAGAATTGTATCAAACTGCAACTTTTGAGAAGCAAAAGCTTCTCATCAACAAGTTGATTCTTGAAGCCGGTAAGGCCTATTGGGACTGGTGGCACTCTTTTCACCGATTGCAGGTACAGCAAAATGCGGTCGAGGTGGCGGATCAGCGCTTTCAGGCTGTCGTGCAGAGCGCTGCTTTTGGTGACCAAGCCATGATCGATACGGTAGAAGCCCTCATTCTCTTGCAGTCTCGGCAATTTGAT
>CAJQNM010000031.1 GCA_905479665.1 uncultured Saprospiraceae bacterium | reverse complement strand
TGATTACCAACAACGAACGGTACAACCAGATCATCGACAAGTGGACCTATGCCGATAATATGATCACAGACAATTTGCTCCGCGAGTTGTCTGAGCATAAGGAAGGTTTCAACTCAGTGTACATGATGCTCGATTCGGGAGCACGTGGATCAAAACAACAAATCAAGCAGCTCTGCGGTTTGCGTGGACTGATGGCTAAGCCACGGAAGAGTGGAGATACGGGTGGAGCGATTATCGAAAACCCGATCCTCTCTAACTTTTTGGACGGTCTATCGGTATTGGAATATTTTATCTCCACACACGGTGCTCGAAAGGGTCTGGCAGATACGGCATTGAAAACGGCTGATGCGGGCTATCTGACAAGAAGACTTGTCGATGTAGCTCAAGATGTGGTCATCATGGAAGATGATTGCGGTACCCTGAGAGGTACCGAGACGAAGGCGACGAAAGACAACGAGAAGGTGGTCGAGTCGCTTGCCAGTCGGATAGCAGGTCGCTACGCTTTGCATCCCATATATAATCCGGATACGGAAGAAATGCTGATCGATGCGGATGAGTTTATCGACACGAAAATGTCTGAACAGATCGAAAATGCAGGAGTGGAAGAGGTCAGCATTCGGTCCGTCTTAACGTGTGAGACCAAGCGTGGAGTATGCCGTAAGTGCTATGGAAAGAACCTCGCTACGGGACGGATCGCCGAGATGGGAGATTCCGTCGGTATCATTGCTGCTCAGTCGATTGGAGAGCCTGGTACTCAGCTTACCCTCCGTACATTTCACGTTGGGGGTATTGCATCGGTTACCAAATCGGAGTCGGAACTCACCGCGAAGTTTGATGGTATCGTTGAGTTTGATAGCATTAAAACCACTGAGCTGACTGAAGGATCAGACCGTAAGGTGATTGTCCTATCACGAACCGGCGAGATCGCCATACGCGAGAAAGACACCGGCAAAATGTTGACCAGTCTCCATATTCCGTACGGATCAACTCTTTTCGTCACTGAGAAAGAAATGGTGGAAAAAGGCAAGACGGTCTGTGAGTGGGATCCATTTAACAACGTGATCATTTCCGAGTTTGGAGGGATTTCGGAGTTTGATTCTATTGAAGAGGGAGAAACGTTCCGCATCGAGCGTGATGATCAGACCGGCTACGCGGAGAAAGTCATCATTGAGAACAAGAAAAAGAAGAAGATCCCTACGATTCGCATCCTGAAGAAAAGTGGAGAGGAATTGCGTACCTACAACCTTCCCGTGGGAGCTTATATCTCGGTCGAAGATGGGGCCGCCATTACGCCAGGCCAGATCATTGCTAAGATTCCTCGTAATCTGGGTAAGATTTCCGATATCACCGGGGGGCTGCCACGAGTGACAGAATTATTTGAAGCTCGAAATCCATCAAATCCGGCGGTTACTGCCGAGATCGATGGAGTCGTTGCGTTCGGTAAGATTAAGCGTGGTAATCGGGAGGTGATTATTACTGCCAAGGATGATCAGGTGCGCAAGTATCTGATCGGGCTCTCAAAGCACATCCTGGTACAGGAAGGCGACTTTGTACGTGCCGGTACTCAATTGTCAGATGGTGCTATTGCTCCTAAAGATATCTTGAATATCAAAGGCCCTTTTGCAGTATCTAGATACTTGGTCAATGGTGTACAGGAAGTATATCGATCGCAAGGTATCACGATAAATGATAAGCACATCGAGGTGATCGTGCGCCAAATGATGCGTCGACTAGTGATTGAAGATGCTGGTGATACGCATTTCCTCGAGGGCGAAGCAGTTGAGAAATATGATTTTCTTGAGCAAAATGACTGGATTTTTGACAAGAAATTTGTCACTGATTCAGGAGATTCAAATAAACTTCGTCCTGGACAGCTGGTGAGTTTGCGTCAATTGCGTGAAGAAAATTCATACCTCAAACGCAACGATCTGAAAATCGTGAAAACCCGTGATGCTGTACCATCGACGTCAAGCCCGATTTTACAGGGTATTACCAAGTCATCGTTGGGTACACACAGTTGGATTTCAGCTGCATCATTCCAGGAGACTACAAAAGTGTTGAGTACTGCGGCAATCAATGCCCGACGCGATACACTGAAGGGCCTCAAGGAAAATGTAATTGTAGGAAAACCCATTCCAGCAGGAACCGGCCTTCGGATTTTTGACGATATCTTGGTGACAGACGATGCTGTAAATATCGGACAGGAAGAGGAAGCAGTAGTGCCAGCAGCGGTGCCAGCAGCAGTACCTGCGGAATAGATATTATTTCCCAAGGAAATAGGCCGGGCAAGAAATGATCTTGTCCGGCTTTTTTTTATTACTCCATATTGGAGAGATACCCCGCCATGTTTTTGAGAATATACTTTCCCACCAGATCAAATTCAAGGTTGACCAAGTCACCTGAGTGGAGATCCTGAAAATTGGTATACTCAAATGTGTATGGAATAATCGAGACTTGAAATGAATGGTTTATGGGTCCAATCACGGTAAGACTTACACCGTTTACAGCCACCGAGCCTTTATCGATTAGCAATGCATCATATGCGGCATCATGCTCAAAAGTATAGATCCAGCTTCCATCGAGCTCCTCTCGCGATACGCAGGTGCCTACAGCATCTACATGACCTTGCACCATGTGGCCATCGAGGCGGGCTCCGATCTTCATGGCCCGTTCGAGGTTAATAGATCGACCTTCGGTCCAGGCAGCCAGAGCTGAGCGATTGAGCGTTTCAGTGACTGCTTCGACCAAATGTCGGTCATCTGCGACCCCAATAACGGTGAGGCAAACGCCGTCATGAGATACACTTTGATCGATCTTTAGATCGGAAGAAATTTCTGATTTGATCTCGAAGATGAGATTGTCTCCCTTGTTTTCGATACGTTCCAGTTGACCCAATGCTTCTACGATCCCAGTAAACATATTTTTAGAGGTATTCTTTAGCGAATGAGCTCGATAAATCCGTTCGAGATTTCGGGTTCATTGGGGTTTGCTGCAGAGACATTCTCAAAGACCCGTAAGATATAATGATATACTCCAGAAGCAAGATCACGACCAGAGAGATTTTGTCCATTCCAGTTGATGTTCGGATCGGCAGTTTCGAAAACCAGCTGTCCCCAACGATTGAAAACCTGGAGATCAATGCGCTCGATAAACTTGTAGGGGAATGGTTTGAAGAGGTCATTGGCACCATCTCCATTCGGGGTGAAAACATTCGGCAAGGAGTAGAAGGGGCAGTTTTCTACACATCCGATATTGCTGGTGTCGCTCTCATTGCCGAGACTATCTAAGGCAGTCACCGTATAGCATCCCGCGATTCCAAACTCTGATCCATGGGTGTACGTCTGGATCAATGGATCATTAATTTCATCGAGGAACGTGAAATCAGTGGCGATTGTGGGAGCATAATAGATCCGGAAGCCAGCGACGTCTTCGGGATTATCACAGCCGGTCGGTGAGAGGCGCCAGGTTAGGGTATTTTCAAAAACGGTAGAACTTACTGCATTTTCTTCGTCACATGCATTGTCTACAGCCAGTTCAGGTATGCACGGGGGCACCGCATCAAAAGGTGACTGACAGGTACGTTGTGATTTATTGATGAGGGGTTCGGCAATACCATTAAATCCATACGTGCCAAAGGCCTCCACGTAGTAGCAATATTCTTCGCCATTGATCAGGTTCCCATCAATATGGCTTCGTTCAAAGGTTGTCACGATAAGTTCAAAGTTTTCACCGTCGAGACTGCGATAGATGTCAAATTCGAAATTTTCCCAAGGTGTTTCATCTTGCCAGGTGAGAATATTCTGCTTGTCAGAACCCCTTACCGTGAGGAACAAGGAGGAAGCCGGTTGCCGTGATTTCGAACCATTGGGGAATCCAGTGGCAGCAAACTCAACGCGATAGGTGTAGGGCTGGTCGGCAGTATTGATTCCGGTGGCATCTAGAAAGGAGGTATCATTGGCACCGGCAAAGGTTGCACTCGTAAAACTTGCTCCTGGCACTGCTTCGAAGGTGGCGGGCGAAAATCCGTCACCCCGAAATAAGGTATAACTGTAGGGAGCAGTAAATCTCATGGTATCTAAGTCGGCCGGATCAGGTTTGGTCCATTCTACTTGAATTGCTCCCGCGACAGCGTCCGTAGTCTCTACCGATACTTTTGTAATAAAAGGGATCTGTAGAGTCAACCCTGCACAGTCTTCATTCGAAGGTAGACTTTCGACGATGTTGAACGGATTTCCGCCGGCTGAACTCTGCGCAAAGGTAGCTGTGACCCGGTAGCAATACGAGATTCCTTCTACAATGTCGGGGTCGGTAAAGATGTATGAGCCATCCAGCATATCTGTGACAAAAAACCCGACCTGGGTATAGCCCTTTCCGTCGAGACCATTTATACAGCTATCAGGCACAAAGGGATTGCTGTTTTCCCGGCGCCAGACTGTAAAGCCCTTAAAGTATTGATCTTCAGTCATTTCACAGGCGTAGGGCTTGGACCAAGTAAGTACATTGCCTTCGCTCAGATTGTTTACCCGGAGATCTTCTGGAGGAGGTCCGACCACTTTTATGCGTAGCGTCTTTAACTCGGCCAAACCTGTACTATCGAAAAAATTGTCTACTGCCTTAAAAACCACGTTGTAGGGTTGATCGGATATATGCTCGCACTGTGTGTTCCAGGTAAATGTGCCGGTCACGGGATGCTCGCGAAAATTTGGCGAAATGGAAAATTCGGCGGGGCTTATGATTTCCTGAAACGGACCTCCAAGGGCCGTGAGAGAAACGAGCTGAGCCGGATTGTCAGGGTCGGTGGCAGTCACTTCGAGTGAGACCTGATCTCCAGCGATCACACAAATTTCTGTTGGTGCATCAATTTCAGGAGGTCGATCTTCACAACCTTCAACCAATATTTGCATATCTCTAATGATGCTATTGATCAACACACCCTGGCGATATTCATAGATCTTGAAGGCTACATTGTATTCTCCCGGCGTCTGTGGAGCATCCCAGACCAGATCGCCAGTAACTGGATCCAGCGTAAGTAAATTATTGGCTCCGGGACTGATTTGATCAGGAAAAAGGTAGTTGGGCACCTCACTATTGAGCTCCGCAAATGGAATGATCAACTCATATGCCAGGCTATCACCATCTGGATCATAGGCATTTGGGTTGTGAATAAATCGCTTGCTCGCACAGGCAAAATCGATCGGAGGCTGCAGCAGTATCGCCGAGCTATTGAGGCCCTGAAATTGGGAATTAAGAAAAGTAAATCGGGTCTCAATATGAAATCTAATTTGAATCGAATTTGGAGGATTAACATTGAGGATACCTCCAATCCGGTTTGGATCAGTCATGCTTATCGTGTAGGTGGCCCGCCCAGGATAGGTGTGCTCGGCTATGTAGAAGTTTCGCTTGATGTCATTTTCCAGGGCATCTCCATTGCGATTGCTCCGTGCCACCATCTCGCTGGTACCATCACCCCAAAAAAGCGGAAGGCTGTCGCGATCAGCTTGTACGCTACTGGTGCGGGTGTAGGTCGTTATCGTGACTCGAATGGTCAGTTCACCGATCTGCTCATAGGTGATTTCACCAGCACGATTATGGGTAGCAGATGCATCAAGGCATAGCAGCAAGAGTAGACTTGACAAGAGTAAGGTGCAACATGTACGAAAAGAACCCATTATCCTAAAGTAAGCATACTAATCTAACGCTAAAGCATCATCATTCGTTTTTAAGATACGTAAGCAATCCATCATACTGGTTTGCCAGTCAGGAATTGCTATCCCAAATGTTTTGGAAAACTTGCTCAGAGCCAGGCGACTGTTGCGAGGTCTCTTTGCTTTAGTGGGGTATTGTACGGACGGTATGGGCTCAACAATTACGTCCTGTCCGGTTTTGGAAAAGATGAATTGAGCCATCTCTGCCCATGATGTGTGGCCAGTATTGCAATAATTGTAGATACCACGCCGATGCTTCCAGACACCATCTTGTTCTACACATAATCGCAAAATCATCTTTGCCAAATCAATCGTATTCGTGGGGGCACCAATCTGATCATTGACGATTCGGAGGTTGTCGTGTGTTTCTGCAAGTCGAAGCATAGTCTTAGGAAAATTCTTACCAAAAGGGCCGTAGAGCCATGACACGCGAAATATGAGATATTGGTCGCAAATGGCAACGATTTTTCGCTCACCTGCCAACTTAGAGCGCGCATAGACCCCTTTGGGCCGAGTCGGATCCGATTCTCGTAGTGGCCGCCGCACATTGTTGTGGTATACGTAGTCTGAGGAAAAATGAATAAGTGGTATTCCCTTGTGCACACAAACGTTGGCAATATTTGCCACTGCATCGCGATTTATTTTGTAGGCCTCGCGAGGCTCTTCTTCGGCGAGGTCAACGGCAGTATATGCTGCACAATTGATCACTAAATCAGTCTCTAGGTGCTCTAAAGAACGCTTGTTGGTGATATCCAACTGAGATCGATCATAGCACGATAGTTCAAATGGAAAGGCATCTGCAAGATATTGAAACGACTGGCCGAGCTGTCCGGAAGCCCCTAGTATGGCAATTTTCTTTACCCCCATGGCCCGTTTAAATGCTTTCCGAATTCAGGGAGCATTTGGTCTTTTTCAGAGACAATCATATCTTCCTTTGGTAACATCCAATCGATTTTCAATTGGTCATCTGCAAAATGAATGCCCCCTTCCTGATCTTTGGCATAATAGGCATCGCATTTGTACACGAATTTTGCCCGCTCGCTGATCACTGCGTAGCCATGCGCAAAACCTCCGGGAATCATAAGTTGTTTCTTGTTCTCCGCACTCAGTAAAATACTAAAATGAGATCCGAAAGTGGGTGAATCTGGTCGAATATCTACCGCCACATCAAGAACTTCTCCTTCCACCACCCGGACGAGTTTCGATTGCATGTGTGGGTATACTTGATAATGCAGCCCTCGCAGCACTCCATAACAGGATTGAGATTCGTTGTCTTGGATGAACTCATTGTTAAATCCCATCTCAACCAACCACTCACTACGAAACGTCTCCATAAAGTAGCCACGTTCGTCACCCCAGACTTGCGGCTCGAAAACGTAAAGACCCGCAAGGTTTGTTTTTATACAGTTCAAATGTTTCTATTTTTTCTTAAAAACAATGGCAATGGGAACACCCGAAAAATTAAATTCTGTTCTCAATTGATTTTCAAGAAAATTGCGATAATTTCCTTTGAGGTGATCAGGGTAATTACAGAAAAAGGCAAAAGTCGGAGATGGGGTAGGAAGCTGAGTGATGTATTTTATTTTAATAAACTTACCACGATGAGATGGCGGCGGATTGCGCTCGATGACCCCAAGCATAAATTCATTTAATTTTGATGTTTTTATTTTTGAGCGTCGTCGTTCGTAGACATCCAGGGCCGTCTCCATCACCTTGTGTATGCGTTGCTTAGTAACAGCAGAGGTAAAGACGAGAGGCACGTCATTAAAGGGGGCAAGTTTTTGCAATATGTTTTCTTCAAATCGCTTACTTGTCATCGTTTCTTTTTCGACAAGATCCCATTTATTGATTGCGATGACCACCCCTTTTTTTCTCCGCACAGCCAGCTGAAATATACTCATGTCCTGGGCTTGGATGCCAGCCTGTGCATCAAGAAGAATGATGCAAACGTCTGCCTGCTCGACGGCACGAATGGCCCGGATGACAGAATAAAATTCGAGGTCTTCAAATACCTTTGCTTTTTTGCGCAGTCCAGCGGTATCAATTAGATAAAACGTCTTGCCAAATTTATTGTACTTCGAGTGGATGGAATCTCGGGTCGTACCTGCAATATCGGTGACAATATTGCGCTCCTCATCCAGCAGTGCATTGGTGAGAGAGGATTTGCCAACATTGGGCTGGCCCACAATGGCAAATTTTGGTATGTCTTCTTCCAAGGGTTGCTCGACGTGAAGATTTTCCGCAACTTCATCAAGGAGCTCTCCAGTACCACTGCCCGTAATGGAAGAAAGAAAATAAGTGCGCTCAAATCCCAGGCTCCAAAACTCATTGGCATCGAGTAGCCTTTGGTGATTGTCCACCTTATTGACCACCAGAAACGAGGGTTTGTCAGTACGTCGCAACATGCGCGCTACTTCTTCATCCAGGTCTGTGATCCCTGTGGTGACATCCACCATAAAAAGAATGATCGATGCTTCGTCGATCGCAATTTTTACCTGTCTTCTGATTTCGGTTTCGAAGACATCACTGGAGCCAGTCACAAAACCACCCGTATCGATGACCGTAAATGTCTTGCCGTTCCAATCGCTGGTGCCGTACAGGCGGTCGCGGGTTACCCCGCTGATGTTATCTATGATGGCCGTGCGCTCACCGATTAAGCGGTTGTAAAGGGTTGATTTACCCACATTCGGACGTCCTACAATGGCGACAATATTACTCATGTTTATTTACGATATCCCAGTTGGTTCAAGTGCTTTTCATCATCTCGCCAATTTTCTCGAGTCTTGACAAATAGTTCAAGATGGATGCGCTGATCTGTGAATTCTTCGATGCGTTTGCGGGCAGCGATCCCTAATGTTTTTATAGACTGTCCACCTTTGCCAACCAAAATACTTACTTGTGTTTTGCGATTTACAAAAATGACAGCTTCGATTCTGGTTATTTCGGGACTCTCTTTGTATTGTTGTACAACAACTTCGGTGGAGTAGGGGATTTCTTCGCGATAGTTGAGAAATATTTGCTCTCTGATCATCTCCGAAACAAAAAATCGCATGTCTCGATTGCTGAGCTGGTCATCGGGATAGTACTTAGGACCGTGAGGCAATCGAGCAATGATAAACTCTAGCAGGCGGTCTGTATTTTGTGATTTCAGGGCAGATATCGGGAAAAACTCCGCAAAGGAAAATCGATCCTGCCAGGCCGTCAG
>CAJQNM010000030.1 GCA_905479665.1 uncultured Saprospiraceae bacterium | reverse complement strand
TCTGCTGCTGCTCCTTAATGGCCTCAAGAAGGACCGGAACCATTTTTGTATAGCTCACAGATAGTGTACCCTCATCGTCGGCACTCACCAATTCAGGAAATTCTGCCTGTACTTCTTGAGCAATCAGACCAAGTTGAATTTCTTGCCCTCGGCTTTCAGATTTCCACTTGTAGCGGTATGCGGAAATATTATCTAACGCATTTAATACTGGGCCGAGCCTGCTTATGTTTGTTTTAAGGCGACGGTCGCTATTTTCAGTGAGTGAACCACCAATCGTCATATCTCCATCGCCTTGCAGGGTAAGTGAAACATTGTTCGAATGAAGAATCTGAAAGGCTGTTCCATTTCCGTTGTTCCCGCCTTCAAACTTCATTGAGTTGACATTGATGGCATCTCGCAGAGTGAAGAACTCGATATCTCCTGTGGTACTGGAAATATTCGAGATCTGCAAATCATCATTCGTAAAAGCGTTTCCGCCGTTCGGATCGTCAAACTCAATTGTCGCCACCTTCTTGATTCCTCCAGAGCTATTGGTGGTTGAGGCATAAAAATCTATTCCGATGGTATTCTGATCCTCAAGTCGGATGTTTTCCTTGGAGATTAAACCCCATCCAGTAGTCGGCTGGGCAGTACCACACCCGATGTACCTGGCCTGTAAACTCTCAGTCGGTTGAGCCTCCGCCTCTGTACTAATGCAAAGAATCAGGCCAAGTAAGCTAAGTAATAATGTTCGTTTATTCATTTCAACTTTATTTAGGTAATTAAATATGCATCAAAGTTAGAACCGTCACCTTTCTTATAAATCACCTTTTTAGGGGAATTTCCCTCTTAATTGTAGGAAGAAAATACTCGACGACGAAAAAAGGCTGCAATCTCTTGCAGCCCAATTCATCACGTAGTTGAGGTTATATATAATTCAGTCGTAACTACTCACTGAGAAAGTCTTTCATTCCCGCTCTGTAGTTGACCCAGGATTGCCATCGGTGCCTTGCGCGTTGTTGACAAGACAAAACTAATCGAAGTCTAGTGGTGATGAATCACCCTTTTGGGTGAAATTTTAGTTTTTTTGTGAAAATTTTATCAGCTTGAACTTCCTTGCAGCAAAGTCAATCGCCAAGAACTACGGAGAACGCCTTCTTTTTGAGGATTTGACCTTTGGTATCAGCAAGGGCGAAAAGGTCGCGTTGATTGCAGACAACGGCACTGGCAAGTCTACCCTGCTCAAAATGTTGATCGGGCAGGATGAGCCTGACAATGGGGAAATCACTCGCATGAGTGGCTTACGGATCGGGTATTTGGCACAAGATCCCGACTTTGACCCAAAGCTCACTATTCAAGATCTCATTACCAGTACTCATAGTCATGTACTGTCCATAATCAGCCGATACCATGAAGCCCTCACTGAACATAGCAAAGATGCCAGTGCCAAAAATGCCACTGAATTTGCCGAGGCAAATACCGCGATGGATCATGTAAATGCCTGGGATTATGAAAGGCAGCTCAAGATTATTCTCACCAAATTCAATTTTACTGATCTCAAGAGAAAAATCGAAAGCTTTTCTGGCGGTGAGCAAAAAAGGCTTGCTCTTGCTCTCGTGCTTTTAGACAATCCGGATCTGCTGGTGCTTGATGAACCCACCAACCACCTCGACATCGATATGATCGAGTGGCTGGAATCCTATCTTAGTCCCTCGACCACTACCCTGCTTACTGTTTCTCACGATCGATATTTTCTCGATAACGTGTGTAATCACATCTGGGAGATGAGTGACGGCAAGATCTTTCACCACAAGGGAAATTATGGCTATTATCTCGAAAAGAAAGCCGAACGAATCGAAATCGAAAACGTAGATCTCAGTAAAAGCAAACGACTCTTCAAAAAGGAATTGGAATGGATGCGGCGCTCCCCTCAGGCACGCACCACCAAAGCCAAATCTCGCATCAACGAGTTTTATGATATTGAAGAGCGTGCTCATAGTGGCAAGGTCAAAACAGAACTGAGCCTCGATGTCAAGATGGAACGCCTCGGTGGTAAGATCCTGGAACTACATAATATTTACAAGGGCTACGATGAAAAGAAGCTCATCTCCGACTTTAGCTACACCTTCAAAAGAAAAGACCGAGTCGGAATAGTAGGGATAAATGGGATCGGAAAATCCACTTTGCTGAAAATCATTGCAGACGAAGAAAAGATCGATCGTGGAAAAATAAGGCGGGGTCAAACACTGAAAATTGGCTACTACAAACAGAGCGGTATTATTCTCAAAGAGCAACAGCGTGTCATTGATGTCCTGAAAGAAATTGCCGAGGTGATCGTCCTTTCAGATGGTCGAAAATTAACGGCTTCGCAAATGCTTACCCATTTTATGTTTACTGCCGATATGCAGTTCACCCATGTGTCGAAGCTCAGTGGAGGTGAACGTCGCAGACTCTATCTGCTCACCGTCCTGATGGACAACCCCAATTTCCTCATCCTTGATGAGCCCACCAATGACCTCGATCTAGGCACGCTCAATAAATTGGAGGAATTCTTAATCACGTACCAAGGCTGCGTCGTAATGGTTTCTCACGATCGCTACTTTATGGACAATTTGGTAGATCACCTTTTTGTCTTCCAAGGAGATGGAAAGGTCAAGGGATTCAACGGCACCTATTCGGAATACCGTTTGCAAAACCACCAGGAAAGTAGCAAGACAGAAAAGGTCAAATCCGATCAAGCCAAAGATTACGAAGAGGTCAAGGCTCAAAAAAGGATCGACCAGAAGAAGGAGCGTGATCTGATGAATCTCGAAAAAGAGATCGATAAGTTGGAGAGAAAGAAAGAGAGCATCGAGGAGAAACTAGCTGCCCCCGATCTCGATCTGTCTAAAATTACCGAGCTTAGTGAGCAGGTCGGCAACGTACTTACCGAGATTGAAAATAAAACCGAGCAATGGATGGAATTAGGAGAATCATGAAGATCTTTTGCCTAGCTGCTGTATTACTCATCGTGTCCCAATGTCAGGGACAGGAAAAGGATACACCAGATCAGAACATGTCTGAACCTTTGGCAACGGAAGCGGACCAACAATTCATAGATGTGTATCAAGCTCTTGATGGTCGATGGGCAGGACAGTTTCATATCTACGAACATCCGAAAGGGCAGGACTATACGGCAGATATTCCAGCAAAATTATCCAAGGAGTTTCTTGATAAACTGGGCGCGATTGAAAATAATCGCATTGACGTACAGCAAGAGTATCAGAGTACCTCTCCTTATTTTCAAAGAGTAAGCATTACAGACACCTATTTAGAAAATGGGGCGTCAAAAGAAGTCGAAAGCTTTGGGGTCAACAAAGTAGAAAATGGCCAACTGTGGTGTGTGGTGCAAAAACCCACCGAGAAAATTGTGCACCGTGGCTCATCTCCCGAAAAAGATGTGATCATTTGGCAAGGGCAATCTGCCGATCCTCCACGCAAAGAATATTTTTACGAAACGGTCCACGAAAATGCGTACGAAATAGTGGGGTACGGCTACTATGGCACCGACGATCACGCCAAGAATCCGAAGACGTGGTTCTGGGGGAAGTATGTACGAGTGAGAGAGTAGGCTGCGCAATAGATGCACAGCTATGCCCGACCACGGCTGGTAGGCGCGGATCTATTCCGAGCTGGTTTCGATAAATAGAATTTTGATCAAGAACAGCGCAATAGATACGCAGCCATGCCCCAGTTACCGACGATAGGTGCGGATCTATTCCGCGCTGGTCTTCGATAAATTGAATTCTTGATCAAGAACTGCGCAATAGATGCGCAACCATGCCCGAACACCGACGATAGGCGCGGATCTATTCCGCGCTGGCTTAATAAGGGAATTTCAAATAGTCATTTTGATCAAGAACTGCGCAATAGATGCGCAGCCATGCCCGGTTATCGACCATAGGCGCGGATCTATTCCGCGCTGGCTCGCGAAAGAACTACCTCTTATATTTCCCAACCACTGCCCTGCCCGGAAAAACATTTTGCACAGTTTCTCCACCATCGACAACCATCGTGCCATTGACAAGTACAAACTCGATGCCTTCGGAAAATTGCAATCCCATAAAATCTGCTTTGTCAATAATAGTATCTGGATTAAAAATGGTGATGTCTGCATCAGCGCCAACTTGTAGGCGGCCTTTGTGATGCATGACTGGTGCCACATCTTGCAATCGCCTTGCTGGCATGATGGTCATTTTAGCAAGTGCGGTCATCAGATCTATGACGCCCTCTTCACGCACGTATTTTCCGAGCACTCTCGAAAAGGTACCCGCCGTACGAGGATGTGCCTTGGGATGATAGGGCATACCATCAGAACCAATCATAGTGCGATCGTCAGCAATGCCTTTTACGATCCACTCCGGTTTCATCATGTGGATGATCACTACTCCACCAGATTCTCTTCGTTCTTTAAATGTCTCTTCAGTGAGCCGCTCTCCGGTGGCCTCCCACTGCAAGTCTCCGTATGAAATGCCGAGCTCCTCTTGCCAGCCATCGTCAAAGAGGGCGCTCTGCAGTGAGGTTGACGCTGCAGTATAAGGATAGACCTCGGTCGTAATATCCAATCCGTTATCCTGGGCAGCACGAACCAGATCGAGTGTCACCTGGATTTCCGAAAGACTGAGACTGTTGGCATGGACGATATGTAACGGTGCTCCCGTGGCAGTGGCATTTGCAATCGCTTCATTTATTCCCGGCAAGCCAAAGCCACGGGTGTGCGAAAATATCGGTACCTGCTTTGCAGCAGCAAATTTATACACCTGCAACATCTCGGCTGCGGTAGCTCCCGGATAGTATCCTACCGGAACCCCGACTCCAAGAGCACCTGCACTCAACTCCTCAGAGAGGATCTCACGTAAACGCGGAAAATCTTCTTCGGCCAGCGACCGATATCCAGCGCGGCCCATATTTATTTGGATTTTCGCCAAGCGTGGGCTGTCAAAACCTTCGTCCTCAATAGCCTCTTTTGCCTGTGAAAAATAATGCCGATATTCTTCCATTGCCAGAGCACGGAGTTGCCCGTGCGGTACGGTAGCACCAAAATTGACTAGACTCGCACCTTTCTTTGATTGCATCCACTTTTCAATAAAGCGTACTCCACTTTCCAACTCAAGCGCCGTGGTGACACCATCACGCATTTGATATTCATGTGCTTTGTTGGTCATGCCATGCACATGCAAATCGATAAATCCAGGAGAGACGACTAACCCAGTGGCATCGATGATCCGCGTGCCCGTAAGATCATCTTGGGTTATCTCAATAATCCGGTCGCCACGTATTCCGACATTTCGGACACCATCAAAACCTGTTTCAGGATCCATGACCCGACCATTGAGAATGACGATATCATGCCCTTCCTGGCCGAAGAGACTCAGACTTAAAATCAACAGAAAAACAACCTTAAATACTTTCATCTAATCAATTATTTTGAATTTATGACGATCCTATAGATATGCGAAGGAAATAATCGTCTACGAATCATGCTGCCTCAGGAATTTAGGAATATTATTCCAGCAATAGATCCGCACCGGGTGTTCGGCTCCAGCGGGCACCTTTACCATTTTCGTCTCTGCGTGCATCCCGTCTATTTTTTCATAAAAACGAATAGCATCCAGATTCTTGTCAAACACAAGCAAGTACATGGAGTTTTCGTCGTGCTCTTGAATCCAACGAGCGGTGTGGACCATGAGCTGCCGGCCCAGCCCATGGCCCTGGTGCTCTGACAAGACGTGTAGGTTATCAATGTAGGCTCCGTATTTCTCATGACCGTTGAGAAAAACTCCAGAAAAGCCAATCAGCTCATCTTCGGTTCGTAAGG
>CAJQNM010000029.1 GCA_905479665.1 uncultured Saprospiraceae bacterium | reverse complement strand
CGTAAGAAACGGATGCGGCTTATGATTAGCTAAATGATTAGACTAGAATGTGTATTGAGCGTTGATACCCCACCAGAAGCCTGGCTCATCTAGAAATTCGGCATCATTCTCTGTGTAGTGCACACTTGGGGTAACCGTGACGTCACCAAAAGATACCGGGATGTTTAACCCTGCTTGATACCAGTCTTTATTAACCCTGGATGCGAAGCCTTTGTCGTAACCACTAGCCAAACCAGCCTTGGCATAATATCCCACGCCAATCTCTACACTGCTGGTGCTATAAACAACATCACCGCCGTCCACTTGGAAAATGACCTGCTCACCAGAAAGTAGATTAAATCCTGGACGCTTAGTTCCCGAGGTCAAACTACTTCCAGATTCAATGGACTGGAAGGTAACACTCGGACGAACCCACTTGTAACTATTCATTTTCAACATGGCGTAGAATTTGTGCTGCATATCGGTGTTCCAGAATGTATCCTCCGGGTAATAAATGAACTCGTAACCCACCGTGGCATCCAGCCAGTTACCTGAATCCTGAGGACCTGCAATCAAGCCAAGAGTATAGTTCAAATCGACAACATACTCGCTGTATTCATGATTAGCAGAGTTACTTGGGTCGAAAGTTGGCTTCAAGTCAGAATCCAAGGAATTGATGAATTTCAACCCAAACGATACACCTTCCCACTTCGCGCTTACGCCCAAATAATACATATCGAAATCTTCATCAGACGCCGTCCACCCCGCATTAGTGGCCGTGCCAAGACGAATACGGTTAACGCCATTATAGACATACTGGCTTTGATATCCGCCCTCAACAGCGATAATGAGGGTCGAAGGTGCGTCAGCCTCGGTTGAAATCAAACCTTTAGCACCTAGTCCACCAATCGCTGAGTCGGATGAGGTATAACCTGATGCAGAACCTGCTGATGTAGATGAACCAGCCGATGATGGGCCGTCATTTTTTGCGTATGCAGAAGAATTACCGCTACTGGTAGTCTGGACACTACTGTTTCCACCGCCACTAACGAGTGTATAGCTAGCAGCTGCGCTACCGGCATCGTGCATGGATGTAGAGACTGAAGTGACACTTGAAGTTCCTCCAAGGAATAAATACAGATCACTATCAGTGATGTCCGCCTGCATTACTCCAGATGCAGCAAGGCCACACAATGATGTTAAAAAAAGTTTTTTTCTCATTTAGTTAGTTAGTTAGTTAGTTAGTTGGTTGGTTGGTATTGTTGAATGCCTATTCATGAATCAGTTACTTATCGTTTTTTGAATATTTAGTCAATAGGGTTTTTTGAAGCCTTCAGCATTGCTCATTCGCCGAGCTTTCTGAATATGGACTTCGTAAAGGCGGGATAGTTTTCTGGTGTGTTATACCTATCTTTAAGGTCCTCAAAATCTTTGCGGCTTAATGCATAATTACTTTCCAAGTTTTGAATAAAGGACTTCGCATCCTCTGATCGGCTAATAAATTTCATCGTTAGCTTTTGATGTATCACGCCTCCTTCTTTCGGCTCGATACTCATGCCCCACTTAGTTTTCGCCACAGGATCAAATTTGTATTTATTTTCCCCATTAACCACAATGTCAGTGTAATCCACATTCAAACTACCGTCAGAGGCTCGACTCACGATCAAAATAAGATTCAGATCCTGTTGCGCACCAGTCACACTGCTGAGAGTCCACTGATTGGTTCTTTGATTCCAACTTTTCAACTTCAAGGTTGTTAGATACTGCTTCATTTCAAGATTCACCTCGATCGTCACCCTAAATTCAAATGGATGAGGCACGCCTTCCTGCCTGTCCTGTAAGTGAATTGCCACCATACTGGGAATCGCCGTATATATATATCCACCTCCTTTTTCTTGAGGGTTATTATTCCGAAATGGAATAGGCAACGCAGCGACATAAAGGCCTTTGGGGAATCCCAAAAATGAGCTTACTAACTGCCCCCGCTTGACTCCATTTTTAATCAGTATGCCCTCATCTTGAATAACCCCCCCTGAAAAAACCAAACTCCCCTCTTGAGAAGGCACAACTAGAACATCATTTTCTCCTTTGATATCCTTATATTTTTTTAGGTAGCTGACTTGCTCGCCCTCAAGAAGAGCGTTAATGGTCTCTCTCAACCCCGCCCCAATGCCATCACCGAATGTTGGGATAAAACCGACTCTTTCAAACCTTGGCATACGGTCTTTTAAGAGACTCAAATCCAAATCATATTTCTTCAATTTAATTTCCCAGGGCTTGTTGTCAACCAATCCATTATTCCCTACCTCTAGATTTAGAGACTCAAAATATGGCCAGTCGATTTGCAGTTTAACATTTCCCCGATTAAATGACCTTCCCGCCGGCATAACAATGCGAATTTTTTCTGAACTCTTATCATAAAAAGCTCTGGCCTCTTTGATTTCAGTGCCGGAATCATTCAATATTTTTAATTGCCCTCGAGTCTTCAGCAATTCAAGCAGTGGTTTTATATACTGCGCGAGTTGAGGCTTCAATGATGGAACGATATCAAACTGAGCGCGAACGTTTAACTGCACGTTTAATTTGTAACTATAGACGCCGGGGTCAGTCTCCTCAAATTGATCACTTCTAAATTTTACATCAGACTCCAAGGTGTAGTTCTTATTTTTAAATTTCACCTTAAATTTCTCATCCTTGGGTGGGCTTTCGCCTGTAAGGGTCGCCTTCAGCCCTCCTGAACTTTTAGTCAACGTTCCATAGCCTCCTCCGTCACTGGCCACCAACTCCATTTCCACGTCATCCGGAATCCCTTTACCTCCGTCAGACAAAGGAATAATGACGACACATGGTGTTTTTTCAGCAACCAGTTTTACAGCACGTGGATCCTTACCACCTGAACCCATAGCCACTGAATCTTTCGTGTTGGTATTTTCCTTGCTCCCATCCATGTCTGAAGTTTGGGGCCTTGGATCTCCTACTTTGTCACGATCACCTGAAAACGACTTGATCCCTACCAATGCCAAGCCTCCAAGAATGAGTGCCGCGACAGCGATCGCGATGGGTTTCTTTTTGGTTTCGACTCCCGCTGTTTCGCCCTGTTGTTGCTGGCTTAGCTGTTTCTTTTCCTTCGCGATTTTTTTCGCTTCCTGTTCCGCTTGTTTTTGTGCGATCAGAGCCTCCTTGTGGAGACGATCGGCTTCTTTTTTTTCAGCCGCTAGATTGCGCTCTTGCTCCTCGACTTTGCGT
>CAJQNM010000028.1 GCA_905479665.1 uncultured Saprospiraceae bacterium | reverse complement strand
GAGAAGATGAACAAGCACTGCCACAATCGGGATGGCGATGACCACGAACCACCGGTCATCAAACATCAGATATTCAGCTTCTCTTTTTAACATTGGTCAAAAATAGGCTTTACTAAAATTGCAAGCGATAAAGAAAATCAGGAAAGAATCCTACCTGGTCGACTTGATCTACGCTGTTGGTCAAGCGATTGAACTGGCGGACAAATACGTTTTGTCTATTTGTTACATTCTGCGCATCAAAGAATATTTGATGTGAGACCTTCTTTTTCCGGCTGTTGAACTTAAACCCTACTTTGACATCCCATCGGAGATACGCTTCATATTGCTGCGTAAACGCGTTTTGCTCCTCGCGTACCTCGAAACCAAATTCACGAGACTGGTCAAGATCTACGGGCGAAAACCAGCGACCTCCGGCCGTCGTAAACTTTGTATCAATGACAAACGCATTGTGCTTATCCCTACCCACCTTAAACTCTCTTCCCCCAAAATATTAACGACATATCCATTGTCAAAGGGGGTGCTGCGCTCTATTTCATCACTGCCCTCATAGCGGCTGGTAAAAATTGAACTCGTAATCAACATATGGTATCCTTGGCTGTAAAACTTTTCCAGCGTAATCTCCAAACCACGATTAAATCCAGAACCCTCACTCACTAAGGAAGTTTTATCTGTTGCAAATCCAAAATCTGCTCCCTCCGTCAATGTGGAGTAACTCGAAGGCATCCGATCTACCGGAGCCCGATCGATATCCTGATAGTAGACTTCTGTTTTTAGACGCCAATTTTCTCCCAACTTGGCATCGTAACCCAGAACAAAATGCTGTGACCTGACAAAATCGAGGCCGATATTGGTTTGTAATAGTTGATCTCCGACTTGCTCGTTGAGCAACATGATCGGAAGAGGAGCGTGCTGACTATGTATGCCGTAGCCCACCGTAGCTTTAGATGTAGGTGAGATATCATAACTCAAGGCTACCCTTGGCTCGATTACAAACTGCTCATTTAGACTCGAATACTGGCCGTGCAGTCCTCCATTCAGCATAAGTGATCTACCGATCCGATATTGAGTTTGCACAAAGGGTTGTATCATGGTAAACCGACCCTCATACTGATAGACGGTAAACCAGTCCGGGTCTCCATCCCCATCCGCATCTGGTTGTTCAGATCGGTCTTGAAAGAATGCATCGTTGCCCATGTTCTGCACTAAGATTCCTGCACGGAGGGTCTGACGAGCACCAAATTTATGATTGATATAAGAAGATAAACTAAGCTGATTTTCACTGTTATCGATTTCGATAAAACCGATTTTTCGGGCATCTTCAGCACCGAGATTAAAATAACGATCCTGTGAGAATGTATTTTGCCTAAATGAGGAGGCAATCACTGTACGTATGTAGGTGTTCTTACCGATGATCTTGTTGTGTTTGAGCCCTACGACTCCAAACGCGCCCTCTACAAATGAGTCCTCATCTTCAGCGGCAAAAAGATCTCCCTCTTCTATTTCCGAACCCAAGAAATTGATATCTGATCTCCCACCAACTCCAAACAATGCAAACCGCCCAGCTTTGCTCTTGCCAAAATCAAGCTTAAAGGAGATGTCCTGATAGTCTGGAGTAGCAGCCGTAACCCCTGCTCCAATCAGTCCAATAAAGGAATAGCGGCCTGCGATCAAGTAGGAGCCACCCTTCTTGCCCATGGGTCCTTCAGCCATACCTTCCAAACCGCTAAAAGCTCCGAGTTGGAGTGTGTACTCGCTGCGCTCCTTATTCCCACTTCGCAAACCCAAGTCGAAAACCCCCGCATTTGCGTTTCCGTATTCTGCTGGAAATGCAGACGTGAGGAAATCCGAATTGCGCAATACGTTTGGATTCAATGCACTCACCGGGCTACCAGTGGTGCCGAAGGTTGAAAAATGATTGGGATTGGGAATGGGTATTCCTTCCAACTGCCACAGCACTCCGGTTGGTGAGTTTCCACGGATCACAATATCATTGCGACTATCATCAGGTGCAGAAACACCGGCAAAATTCGCAGCCAACCGAGCTACATCACTTCTGCCGCCGGAGTATCGGTTTACTTCCTCTAGACTAAACTGGCGAGCCGACACCGTGGCTAGGTCGTTCTTTGGCTGATCTTTGGCGGAATTGGCTCGCACCACTACCTCATTGAGTTGATTAATTTCTTCACGAAGGGCAACATGGAGGATCAGATCCTTTCCCGAAGTGACATCCAGGTTTGGCACTGTTGTACTTTCGTATCCGAGGTACATAATACGGATGGCATTACGTCCGATCGGCACATTCGATAGTGTAAAATACCCATCGACATCCGTGGTTGTTCCCACAATCCCATCACCCCCTAGAAGTTCGACATTTGCTCCGATCAAGACAGTCTCCGATTGTTGATCCGTAACTATTCCTCGAATAGTGCCAAGTTGACCATAAGCTTGCAGCGTAAAAGTGAGGAAGAAGACCATTGCAACATTTTTCATAGTGATTCCATTTTGGTGATCAAATATGGACTGGAATCTTCTTGCCAAGAAACTTTATCGGCTGGACTGCGTAATTTCCAGGTTGAATGGAAAGCGATGCGTTACAAGAATGTCAAAATGCTAGTGTGAGGAACTAAATCTTAGCTTTCTTGAGTTGCAACCCTACGTCACTCAAGGCTCTCTTGATATTAAAGAACTAGATCTGACCATAAAGCAGTACATCTTCTTTCCTAGTCTATACCT
>CAJQNM010000027.1 GCA_905479665.1 uncultured Saprospiraceae bacterium | reverse complement strand
TAGTAAATGCAAGCTCTCGCACCGTTTTTATCATTAAGGTGTCATAACGATACCATCCGTTCAAAGGGTCGAAATAATCAATATTAAATCTGATGGTATCGACGTTGGCCTCAAAAACGAAGGTCATCTCGGTGTTGTTTTCCTCACCAAAGTATTCAAGTCTTCGATCGGCAGGCTCATTTCTGCAGCTGAAGAAAATAATACACCACAAGAAAATAAATGTTATCGGGTATGTTAGCATAGAAGGTCGTCGAAGCATTTCCATCATTGATGATAAGAAAAAAAAGGTCCATGATTAAGATGTTCTGGAGTTTGATTTTGGTGCATTGCTGGGAAAGCACGCTGGAGAACAGGTGAATTAAAAGCCGGTTATTGATTCTAATTCATGGTTCACCCACAATCCTCAACCACTCATCATGATTCCTATCCTCCGCAGGTCTTTGGGAGTTTCCTTCCTCTGCGATTTACACTCGATGTTCTCTCATCTTGGATTTGGATATTGCGTTTTGGCGGCGACTGATGTAATTTCAGCTACTGTGACCAATCATTTGCATCACTCAGGTTGAAGTTTATCCCAATATCGGGCAATGGGACTCCTGCGTAGATAAATCCGCAGGTGGGGGCATATTTGAAAAGCGAAGTATCTCGAGGGTCTTAGGTGCCATTTGTACTGAGTTTCTCATAGGCAAACAAATATTGATAGCATCATTTGTTGTACTGTAGTACTGAACAGTTTATTAATTCATAAATATGAATGTCGGTTAAAGAAGGCCTTGACGGCTTAGTCGTTGTTAGGGAACGATTGATCTTAGTGCCGCAAATCCACCATAATTACAACCAATCTAACTTTTATTTCTTAATATTCCTCCAGCTTTCCGGTTTTACCTTAAACCTCCAATTCGAAAAGATATAGTCACCCGTCACATGCTAAATACTTTCTAGTATCGCCCAAAGCCTACCCTGCCATTCCAACTTGCCCTAGTATCAAGCAGGTGCCATCCATCACTGGCTGAACCCGATGATGGGTTGCTGTGGTTTCACTTTGCACTTATTTACCAGCCGCCCTCAGTAATCTTAGCGCTTCTTTGGCATTCATGTTGGTCTCATCCATTTCAAGTGCTTTATGGTAGTGCTTTATGGCTTCTTGCATATTGCCCATCTTGGCATGCAGTTCGCCAAAGGAATCGTGGACGTTGGGATCATCGGTAAAGTCCTGAAGGTTGCGTGACATGATCGTTTCGGCGTCTTCATAGCTTTTCTGTAATAGGAGAATATAGCCCACGGAATTTAAAGCATGTGCGTTGAGCTGGACAGAAGTGTCCTGACCAAGCTCCTCGTACCGCTGAAGTGCAGCCTCAAGACCACCCTCTTGATAACTTGCATAGATAGCGCCCGAAGGTCGTTGGGGGTTTCGTAAGAAGTTGCTGAAATTATCGGCCTTCATTTGCTTACCGAGTAGACTGAATTCTATGGTTACTTCATCGGAGAGAGCAGCGATACCTTCTTTGACCTGAGACCAGTTTTTTCCCATTACACCATATTCCTTGCGGTTAAGAGCATATGATCCCGTAAAGATGACCTGGTGATCACCACGGATGTCCTTGATCACCCCCAACGGTCTCGGCATTAAAAATTGGATCTCCATGGTCGTCTCCTTGATCGTAAGATCACCTACAACCTGGAATTCATCTCCCTTCGGTTGGACTTTACGACTGACAAATCGGATGTATGGATATTGCTCGGTCTGAAACCAATTTCCCGATTTCAGATCACGATCACGCCAGTCGTTGTTCGTATTGATACTTTCTACATCTATCTGAAATGAGATGGATGTCTTGTCCGGCGACTGTGGATCATAGTAGATCGAACCCTTGAATGACCTAAAATTTCCTCTGACCTTGGCGTAGCCCATATAGGTTGCTTCGAATTGCACATAACTATGACTTGCTTCAATCGGATAGAGATGATCAAGGCTCGCGGACTGAGCGGATGCAGGAAATGTGAGGCAAAAGACAAGGCTTGCGAGGACGACAAGAGTTTTCATAGACGTGATTTAGTTTGGGCCACAATATGGATCTTGAATCGCTTTTAGGCGCCCAATCCGGTCGGAATTACCTTTTTTATGGTCCCTTTTTCTAGTTTTCCTGCGATTTAATGGACTTTTTGAAAGTAGAAGGTGTCATTCCGGTATGTTTCTTAAATGCTGAGGTAAAAGAGTTCTTGTTGTTGAAGCCCACTTCATAGCCTATTTGCAACAAAGTTTTTCCTTCTTCCGCCGAGATCAGCTCCTCAGCCTCCCGCACTCGATATACGTTGACGAAATCGAAGAAATTTTGCTTTTTCTCTTCGTTGATGATTTGCGAAAGGTGATGACTCGTGATCTTCATGACAGATGCCAGCTGAGCTAACCTCAATTCGTTGTCGCGGTAGACACGATCTGCGCTCATCAATTTATCCAACTTAATAAGACTTTCTTTTCTTGTCACGTCACTCAGACCGGATCGAGCGTATTTTGTTGCTTTCTTGGTATCATCCAAGAATCCGATGACGGACTGAGGAGAAGCCATAGCACGATAGGCAAGCCCAAAGACAAGTAAAAGCATAGGTAGTACGTAAAGGTAGTCCATGTTTCGCTTCCACATCGTGGTCAGAAACAAATACAGGACAAACACAGAGCAAAGCGCAGCTACAACGGCCGACCCAACATAGAGAAATCGAAGGGTGTCGATGCGTGCCTGTTGCAGCGAAGACAGCACTTGCTTGGCTTGCTTTTCAATGCGTTTGGTCTCACCATGTGCCATCAAGATGTATAGTGTCAAGTGAATAAACTGAGCGACAAATACCCCCACGTACAGCAAGTGCTTCCATGTTATGACCTCACGGTTGTATTGATCTAGAACGGTCAGCATGCCATAGTTGAGAGACCGGTTGGTGAGAAGCCCTTCCATCGTTAGCGGTAGCAACAGGGTGAAGATCAAGAAGGGTAAAAAATGAAGTATGTCCTTCTTCTGCAATGCAAAATCTGCGGTGAGTGTCGCTCGGTTGTACAAAAGAAGCAAAGGTCCAACAAGAAACCACGAACCAAATCGGGTACTGTATATAAATGGGAAATCCGCATCCCATGTATTGCGCAATAAGAAGAACTCGATTTGGTACCAGAGAAATGCCATGAGTAGGATACACAAGAGCCAGTTGGCCAAGCATTGGGGTTTCTTGCTGAGGCCAATACTTATGATTAGAAAAATGCATTGGCCCATGCCCAGGAGTAGTAATATGTTGATCAGGTCAATGGGCAACAGAGTAATTTTGGTGGGTGAAAGGAGCTACAATCTTAATCATCGGAAACTCGAAAGCCCCCACTGTACTTTTCTTTTTTCTCACCTTGCCACAGATGTCATGCATGGTTGTCTCCCTGATTGATGCCCTACGTTTCACCTTGGGTGTTTTGGCTGTTGGAAAAGACAGGTTGCCTTCGGCAGATATTATCTGAGGATTTACTCTCCGTAATCCAGTTTGCACAAGTGGGATCAAAATATATAAAGAATATGCACCATTTCAAGACGCCTCGCAGATCAATGGCCAGAGTGCTGATACTTGCTGACCGTGACAAATAGAATTAGGTGAAACGAATGCAGGTTTTGCATTAGTAACTGCGCCGTAATCTGCAGCATTCATAAACCAGCCTGCTACATAATCAATCGATTTCCAAGTTGTAGTACGATTGCTAAAGATGGATTTCATTTCAGATTTTCGTCTTTCATTCTCCCTTTTCATGCGTTCTCTCGTGTAGCTTAACTCCAGACCCTCGAGGTGGACATACTGAGAGCGAGTTAATTCGTAGAGCATTGCCTTTATATATCCAATCCTTGGCAGCCAAAGGTAGAAATTCTGCCAAGGCTAATTTCTGGCCCAAATAAATGACATCACATTGGTACTCTGCAATAATCAATGATAGCCGAATAATTTCAATTCTGAAGTCCTTGATTTCTATAGCTCTAAAGTACTTAGTCATATCTGGGTGAAAGTTGATCTGAACCCTGGAATGTCTAGTAACAAACTCTCCATCCAGAACTGTGTTTTTGAACGACATGTTGCAATTGGACTAAACTGAAGTCCGTAATCATATGAAAGAATCCAATATACGGTACTGAAATGGATAAGCTGCGCCGATCCGGCAGGGTTGGGCGGCCTATGCCACAGACAAGAGAAGACTCATTAAACCCTCAACAGCCGCTATGTCCTTTATCGCTCGCGAGAGACTTATTAATTAGCGATTCAATCAATGGGTTCAGTGTCGCGGTTGATAGCGCCTATTACTATAAACCTGCATGCAGGGCACGAGTAAACACTCTGGCGACAATTCCCTGCCCAAAACCTTGAAAGAAATTACCTCCCATATTGATCGGGGATTTATTTGCAAAAAATCATCTCAGTTTTCTTATTGTCCCAATTTATGTATTGGGTTTTCGTCGCGAAAGTCAAAAAACCAATGAAATCAAGGGCTCCACTGTGATTTTGCCTCGCAATCGTAGGCATACTTACGGTGAGAAGGAAAATTGCAGGACGTCCTTGAGTTCGCGGGTATTTGGCTTGTAGCAAATAATTTAATGATTTAATGTATAAATTGGGATTATCATTCCCTATTCATGATTCAATGCCTGCACAGGGTTCATCCGTGCCGTACGTAGCGTCTGGAAACCAACGGCCAGGCAGGCAAGCAAAACAGTGACCACCAGCGCAAGTGGAAATATCCACCATTGAATAGTCGTGCGATAGGCAAAATTCTCTAGCCAATGCGATCCAAAGTACAAGACCAATGGAATGGCAACAATATTTGCAATAATCACCAAGAAGATAAATTCTCTGGAAAAGATATATAGGATGTCGGAAACACTTGCACCAAGGGTCTTCCGTATGCCCACTTCTTTGGTTCTATTGAGCACTACGAAAGACATTAAGCCCAGCAAGCCAATGCCCGATACGATCAATACGATCATCGTAAATAGAGTGAGCACCCGGGCCAGTCGATCCTCTGAGCGGTACTGACGGTCGAAGTCCTCATCCAAGAAAAAATACTGCAATGGGATGTCGGGATTGTACGCACTCCAGCTCTCACGAACGTGATCGAGTAAAGAGGTGGTAGCCTCCGTCTCAAAACGAAGGGCAAAATATCTACCGTGTCGATTGCTTCCGAAATCCATCGCCTTGGGCCAAATCTGCTCTTGCAGGCCTAGCCCATGGTAATCCTTGACG
>CAJQNM010000026.1 GCA_905479665.1 uncultured Saprospiraceae bacterium | reverse complement strand
CATCTGACCTCCTGACAACTCAAAAAATAAAAGCGACGTTGCCACGTTTTCATCTCATAGATATCCACAATGCCACCACACGAGCCCACCAGACGTATTAGACCATTTCTTAATTTGTATCTTCGAGTAACCAGTAGCGTTGTGTCTGATGAGTAATAGGAGGTATAAACCCAAACCAAATTATTTTTGGTCGATTCTGAGCGTCTCAGTGGTGCTGACCTTCGTGGGGATTTTCTTCTTTTTTACGCTCCATTCGTATGATGTGATCGAGCAAGTGAAGGGTAGTTTTGAGATTGTGGCGGAATTGCAGCCAGGGGTCAAAGATCAACAACAAAGAGAGTTGATCACCTTCTTTAAGGAAGACACAGCGGTGGCAGCAGAAAGTGTGACCTTCGTTAGTCGGGAAGAGGCTTTGCAAACGCTCGCTGGTGAGATGGGAGCCGATCTGGAAGTTGCAGGCATTGCCAATCCCTTATTTGATGCCATTATTTTCAAACTGAAACCTACATTCAGTTCGCAGGCAGAAGTGCAAGCGCTGGAGGGGAGACTAGCAGAGCAAGAGGTACTGATCTCAGGTATGCATTTTCAGGGTGGCTTAATGGATAAGATCATTGCCAATCTCGAACGACTCAAATTGATTTTTCTAGTGGCAGGAATAATCCTCGTGTTACTAGCGATGACGTTGATATTCAATTCCATACGGATGTCACTTTATGCCAATCGATTTTTAATTAAGAACATGGAGCTTGTTGGGGCTTCTTGGGGCTTTATCCGGGCCCCATTTCTCAAGACGAGCGTCTGGCACGGACTGCTCAGTGCATTGCTCACTTTGGTCGTTATGCTAGGCATTTTTGTCGGCTTGCAGCAATATGTCCCAGAGATCAGCTCGTACCTTAATCTGACCTATATTCTATATATCATCGGTGTGATCGTACTTGGTGGCATCTTGCTAAATCTGGTAAGCACTTACCACGTGGTCACTAAGTACCTCCGACTTCGCACCCGTGATCTTTATCGTTGAAAACTTTAAAAGGCCCCATCATTGTCAAATTCCATTATTTTTGCCCACTGCCGTGACAAACTCCACCGAGCATGAGTCAATCCAAGAAAAAAATTAAAAAGGTTGTAACAACCAAGACAGCTGCAACAGAGACAGCGAAAAAAGTGGTTGGTACGAAATCCAAAAAGATTAAACCGACTTCGTCGCGCACCCGAACACGCTCGGTCAAATCCGAGCCTTCAGCGATGCTCTTTAAGCGGGAAAATTTTATCTGGATGGGTGCAGGAGCGCTCTTAGTCGCTCTCGGTATGCTCTTGATGGTGGGTGGCGCTATGCCAAGCCCCGATGTCTGGGATGATTCACTCATCTATTCCTTTCGGCGCACTGTCCTCGCACCATTTGTGATCCTCGCTGGTCTCGGTGTTGAGATTTATGCCATCTTCAAAAAAGCCTAACCCTGAGTGACATCCTAGAAGCGCTCGTGCTGGGCATCGTCCAGGGGCTCACTGAATTTTTACCGGTTTCAAGTAGTGGCCATCTGGAGATTGCCAAATTCCTCATGGGGGATGAGCGAATGGGTGAACAATCCCTCCTCATGACGGTCGTGCTGCACTTTGCCACCGCACTCGCTACGCTGTGGGTATTGCGCAAAGAGGTTGTCGATCTGGTCTCCGGGATGTTTCGGAAATCTGAATCCTCCTGGCCCTATATTCTCTTGATTGTAGCAAGTATGATACCTGCTGCTCTGGTGGGCGTTTTTTTTGAAGATCTTATAGAATCGATGTTCAGTCAACAATTGCTCTTGGTCGGACTGGCACTGCTGGTCACTGCTGGCCTCTTGGTCATTGCCGACCGCATTCAGCAGACTGATCAAAAGATGACTTTAAAGTCGGCACTGCTTATCGGCGTTGCACAGGCGGTTGCGATCATTCCTGGTATATCACGATCGGGAGCGACCATTGCCACGGCTGTCATGCTCAAGGTAGACCGCACTGCGGCCGCACGCTTTTCATTCTTGATGGTGGTGCCTCTCATTTTTGGAAAAATAGCCAAGGATCTACTGGCAGGATCAATCACTATCGCAGATGTTTCTGGAGCTTTAGGTGTAGGCTTTCTGGCTGCCTTTGTCACGGGCATAGTGGCCTGTACCTGGATGATCCGGTTGGTGCAAAAATCAAATTTGCGTTACTTTGGCTATTACTGTGTGGTGGCGGGGTTGTTGGCTATTGTTGCTGGGGCAGTGTGAGAATTCGATCATAAAATATCCTACAGAGTGATGAAGAAGGCCGGGACTCATAAAATCATTGCTTATTCAACTTCTTAGTACTGTTGTTTTTAAGAAGTGATGTCATCTGAGTTATAGCAATGTTGTTTGTGGGCAAAGGTGCCTCCATTACCTTCCCGCACTGGAGAAAATGCCGATGATTTCGGTGGTCGTAACCCACTTCTTCACAGATAGATGAAATCGATTGGTCCCGGCTAAATTTCTAATTCCCTCGAATTCGAGGGAATTAAAATCTGGATTATTGATTCGCTCTCAAATACCTATAAATTCGATGGTGTCTTTATTGCGTAGCCATTGTTCGATCAAACTAGATCCCCCATCAAATTTAGAAGTCATGTCTGTCAAAGAAATAAATTCAGCACCATCTTTTTGCTTGATAGTGATAGTGATAGTGACATCCTGGACAATGATTTTGTGTTCTTAGCCATGATAAAGAGTCGTATATAGAATTGATGCCAAAGTTTGCGAAGTATTGTTCGTCCTTACGATCGAATTATTCTTTGCAAGATGACGGTAATATAGCATCATTAGTGACAGGACTTGTTCTTGCCCTTCACTTGTTCTACTCATTCCGCAGCACCTGTCCCTCCTCTAATAATACTTTTTCCAGCTCTTCATAACTCACACCCTGAACAGTCGTTTCATGATCAATGGCCAAGCAGGCAGCGGCTCCCGCAGACTGTCCCAAAACCATGAATACCGGCTCCATGCGGATAGATCCGAAAGCAATATGCGATGCACTTAGGCAAACCGGTACGAGCAGATTAGTGCATTCTGAGGGGAGGGGAGTGATTGATCGGTAGCTGATGGGGTAAGGTGCCTGAACTCTGGCCTCCACATTTCCTTCATTCATCACAAATCCATCGGTCGTCACGTAGCGTTGCGTATGGTGCGAATCCATGCCATAGGCGCCCATACCGATTGCATCTTCGACCACCTTGAGCCCCTCGCAATTGTACTGAGTCATGACGTATGCACCGATCATTCGTCTGGCTTCTCGCACATAGAGTTGTTCCTGCCAACCATCGGCTCGCGCAAATTCGTCCTTGCAGGTACCCCAGCGCGAGACTTCCGTGCGGATGTGCTCAGACATACGGGGATGATAGGCCAGGGTCCACATCAATCCCTTCTGGTAGCTGCGATGTTGCAGACGGATTATCTCGCGTTGTTCATACGTTGCTTCGGGATACTCGTAGTTCTGGCCAATAAAATCTGTTGAAAATCCAGTGCGGTTGTTTGTGTCGGTTTTGCGATTTGGCATTTTCGAGTTTATCCATGGGAAACCATCTTCGCCCGCTTCATAATTACGCAGGAGAAGCTCGAAATTCAATTCGTCGTAGTCCGTCGGTTTTTCGAACGGGATGCGGTTGTCGGGATGGTCGGTCAGGCACATGCGAAAGCAATAAGCCTGGACACGCCGGTCCCCTGCACCAAATTCTCCGGGACCATCCGGATCGATGCCTGGTAAGAGGCCACTTTGCGGATCTCCGGCTACAACGTAAGGGTCGACCCCATCGGTAAATTTGTGATTAATCTGGTTGTGTGCAGGAAGGCCCGTCATCGTTGTATCGGTGAGACGGGTGTGCACGCCATTCAGGGTCTCCTTGTAGGTAGCGTTCGCTTCTCGACCTAGAGTGTACGATATATTTGCGGTCGCTAGAAGATCTCCTTCGTAGGTTGCATCGATATAAATAGTGCCTTCATAGACCGCACCTGATAGCATGCGGATCGCTGTGATCTTTCCGTCTACTAATGTTACACCGCCGGAGCGGTCTAGTTTTTCGTTTTTTATGACACGTAGATTCGCCTCGGTCAGCATGGCTTCATATACCTGCAGAGCGGCAGATGGTTCAAAGGTCCACATGGTATTCTCGCCTTCCTCCGTGCGCGTTTGTCCACCATCGAGGTACTCTGCTTTTTGCTGAAATGTCCAGTGCGCAGGATCGGTATAAAACTGATTTATTCCACGATAAAATTCGCGAGCAATGCCACCGATGACCTGCTTATTGCCAATATCTGTTTGGCCCAGTCCTCCCGTGGTTAATCCTCCGATGCGAGCACTAGGCTCGATGAGAAGGACTTCCTTACCCATTCGTTTTGCTTGCAGTGCAGCTGCAATACCACTCGATGTGCCTCCATAAATAATCACATCATAGTGCAAGGGATTTTGCTCGACGCTGTGAAACGAGGAAAGAAGGAAGGTGAGCCCAAGGAAAAGCAGATATTTTGATTTGATCATGTCTGGTGATTATCTTTTTTGTATTTTCTAAATATACATTTCCGCAGGGGGTACTGCGTATTTTGGAAATTAAACAAACATTAAGCTCTAGTGAGCAACCCTAGGAAGCAATGTATCACCACACCAGTCATCCTATCGGGATGACCGTCGGGTTGCAGAGACGCTAACATATAACTGCGTACTAAAAGTCTGATTTAAA